>CAIQND010000590.1 GCA_903873045.1 uncultured Methylococcaceae bacterium
GTTTTGCGTTTGCATCATGTGCGCACGTTGATATTCAAAACCCGTTGAATATGAAAGATTTTTATTACCGAAAAACTCATCATTATTGAATTGCGATTTCATACTCGCCCAGCCAGAACCAGTCCAATGAGTTCTTAAGCCTGCTTGACCACCCGTTTGATTGTATATGGGGTCACTCGGGTTATAGTTTGAAGAAAGCGTTGTATCATTAAGAATATCAAAGTAACTAAGATTGGTATTATTAAACCAATTACCAAACACCCGACCATTTAAACCCCAACCCGCTGTAAAAGTTTGGCGATTTTGTTGACTTGCTCCAAAGGTAGTAAGAGGCTTTGTTCCCAAAGATGATCCATTGGCGCTGTAATTAGGGGTTTGTGATCCCCAAACAGTTTGACCCGCCGTGTTGGTTAAAAATGATTGTCCAACGTGCGTTACATCCAGATTTTCGAAAGCGGCTACAAATGATGTATTTAATTCAGGATTAATATCATAAGCGCCTTTCCATTTATACAAATCATCAACTGAATGATAAATACCATCGCTACCCACTTGCAGCATAGGCGTACCCGCAGCGCCACCGGTTCCATTGCCTTTAGGGTTTGTCTCGGATAATGCTCCCGTGGTCGGGTTCGTTGTTTTTGGCGTCAAGCCCGTAACAACGGTTGGCGTCATCGGTTGCCCTTCATTCTCCAAGTGATTATAGGAAAAATAGGTACTGAAATCGCCAAACTTGTCCCCGTAAGAGCCAAAAGTTTTAAAGCCTTGCAGATTAGTATTGGTGCCCATGGAATTATAAGGCTGCAACATATAAGTTGCTTCGGTATAAATCTCACGTTTTTGCGGCATTAGCGTGTTGTAGTTAATCACACCACCCATTGCGTTACCGCTGTATTGTGCAGAAAATGGCCCACCAAGGACATCAACAGATTTGATCTCACCAGGCCCTATTAAACCCCAGCGCGGTGAACCGTTATAACTCGACTGCAAAGGATTCCAAATTGGCATACCATCCATAAACACCATTACCCTACCAGCCTGATAGGGATTGGAGCCACGCATACCAATGGGTGCGTTAGGATCGCCGATATAACGTTGGCGAGCAAAAACGCCAGATTCATACTTAACAGAATCAGCGGTAGTAACAGCATTGGTTTTCTCAATGTCTTTTTTCGTCACCGTAGTTTTAGGGGTGGGAAAATCGGTTTTTGAGGGCGTTTCAGGTCTGCCATCTTCCGAATCCGATACGCCGGTAACCACCATATCTGATAATACCATCGGTGCGGCTTTCTTTTTATCGGCGGCCTGCGCCTCCATTGGAACGGCTGTAATGCCAGCCAGTATCAACATTCCCGCTACAAATTGATCATTAGTCTTCATCTTTCATCATTGCCTGTGTTTATCAAAATAAACTTTTGATTTAATGCGCATCGTGCCGATAAACATGCAAAAAACGCAAAAAATGCAAAAAACCTAGGGAATTTAAAGCAGTTTTTATGCCAAAAAAATAAAAGGCTTGTTTTTAGGGCTTGGTGTTGATTTTCCTGGAAAAAAGATGCGTAAGTAATAACTTATTTTAAAAAACTATGTTATATAACCTGTTTTTAATAAAAAGTGCGTCATATAACATAGTTTAATTAAAATCGCACTGGCCGAAAAACACTAAAGCCAGTTGTAGCAAGGGTTACGTAAAACTGGCTTGATATTTGCTTTATTTAAACGCCTGATGCACATTTAAAATATATAAATGAGCTCGTTTTAAATCCTAATGTATAACAATAAACTTTTACTATGACTCATACCAAACCACAGACTTCTTTTCTAGTTCTTGCACTATTAGCCTTAGCGGGTTGTGCAACCGGTACGGATGTAAAATCCGTCGACAACGCCCAACCAATGCATCAACACGGTGAGCAATCTGTAAAAAAAGACATTTGTGCAAACCCCAATACCGTACCGTCCAGTTTATGCTCGGAAACGGCCACTGCGACCTTTGACAGCAAAGGCGTACTCTGGGTTACTTGGGTAAACGACGGCACTATTTATGTACAATCATCACCCGACAAAGGCATCACGTTTACGGCTCCCGTTAAGGTGAATGCCGTTGCTGAACAAGTCGCCGCCAAAGGTGAAAGTCGCCCGAAAATAAAGATTGATAACAACGGTACTGTTTACTTAACCTGGGATCTGACTCTGGATAAGCAACGTAGCACTTATATTCGTTTTAGTCGCTCAACGGATGGCGGGCAACATTTTTCCGAGCCCGTCACCGTTAATGACAATCTTGAAGTTATTAGGCATCGTTTTAATAGCCTGGCTATCGGTAAAAATGGCGAAATTTTTATTGCCTGGCTGGATGCGCGTGACTTGGAACCTGCAAAAAAAGCCGGTAAAGCATTTAAAGGTTTGTCTCTTTATTACACTTGGTCTGCTGATGGCGGCAAACATTTTCATCCCGGTAAAAGCGTCGCCGACCAAGCGTGTGAATGCTGCCGAATAGACACGGCAATCGCCAAAGATAACACCCCTGTGATTGTCTGGCGGCATATTTTTGAAGGCAAGATACGCGATCACGCGCTTGTTAAATTTAAAGACTGGAATACCCCTGGCCCAGTGACTCGTTTAAGTCGTGAAAATTGGGAAATTGATGCTTGCCCACATCATGGCCCCGCGTTATCGATTTCTCATACCGATACCTATCATGCGGTATGGTTTAGTAATGCCGAGTCCAAGCAGGGTTTGTTTTACGCTTATTCAAAAGATGCCGGACAACACTTTTCTGAACCCGTTAACTTTGGCAAGGCGGGCGCAAGTCATCCCCATGTTCTGGGCTTGGGTCGTCAAGTCGCCGTGGTTTGGCAAGAATTTGACGGTAAAAATAACAGCATTCAGGTTATAAAATCAGCGGACGAGGGTAAAACCTGGACCCAACCCGAAGCGCTTGCTCAATCAACTGAAATGATTGATGAGCCTTTTCTGGTCAGTGATGGACAGGATATTTATCTTTCATGGCAATCGGCGCAACGGGGCTATCAGTTGAAACGCCTATAAGATGGGTATGGTTGTAAGTATTCAGGTTCCCTCACTTTGCTCTCTCTTTTTCAAAGAGAGGGGCTGAATAATTACGTATATAGATTTTCAGATAAATAATTTCGATGTTAACAGATACCATCCCTTCAAGGGATGTTATCTGTATGAGCTTACAACAACGTGAATGGACATTTAATTTCTGAAAGACTATAGGTTATATTAGCTGCCTTGATACATAATACACGTAAGTATTCACCTCCCCCTTTGAAAAAGGGGGATTGAGGGGGATTTATCTAATAAAATCTCCCCTAACCCCTCTTTTTCAAAGAGGGGGACTGAATAGTTACCAATACACTGACTAAACAGCTCTTGCTTTCATGACGATATCAAACACTTTTAATTATAATTACTCAACATTTAACCCCGTAGCACAACAGAAAAAATCGCGTCGGGTTGCGGGATTTCTGTTGACGGTGTTTGTTGTGGGGTTGCATGGTGCCTTGGCATGGTATTTATTAAACGCACCGATAACAAAACCCCAAAAATTACCGGTGGTCATGGAGGTAGTCATGTTAAAACCTGAGCCGGTTTTAAAACAAGCACCCAAAGAACCGGCACCCGCACCGCCAGCCATCAAGAAAGAGCCCATAAAACCCAAGGCGGTCGCCAAGCCACCTAAACCGGTGGTAATAAAAAAACCAGCGCCAGTACCGAAACCGAAGCCGCAACCAACAGAAATAAAAGAAATGGTTGCTTTGCCTAAATTTGAGCCAGTACCAATGCCGGCTGCGGCGGCACCTGCCGCCCCCGCAGTTTCTGCACCATCAACATCAAGCGCGAAAACGAAAACGCCAACCACAGGAAGTGGGAGTGGGGACAGCGACCCGATTGATTCAGGTGTCGTACCATTGCTGGAAGTACGCCCAATATATCCTCGCCGTGCCCAAGCTCGGAATATTGAAGGTGACATCACCGTTGAATTTACTGTGCAAACTGACGGTTCAGTAGATGATGCGGTTGTTGTAAGCACAGAACCCGAAGGTATTGAAGGTATTTTTGATGATGCAGCACTGACAGCCATTAGCAAATGGAAATTTAAAGCAAAAACTGTCAACGGTATCGCGGTAACTCTACGAGCTACGAAAAAAATTCACTTCAACCTAAAAAACTAATTTTAGCCATTTTATAAAAGGATAATAACTGCATGCTTACCCATATTTCCCCCCAACTTATTATTAATGGAACGCTGTATACCTTGCTGGTTTTTTCAGTGATAACATGGACGCTCATTTTTTTTAAACTCTGGCAATTTATTAATAACAGCCGTTGCAATGAACGTTTTGAACAAGCGTTTTGGAATTTGCCCGAGTTACAACACGTTAAAAAACTGTCACCTGATCTGGCTAAAGGCTCACAAGCGCGATTGGCATACCAAGGCATCACCTGGCTTGAAGAGCATCAACGTTCAGCTGGAATCCAACTTAAACATTGCGGTGATTCAACCGAATTGCTGGAACAAGCCCTACGCGTACAATTGCAACAAGAACAACACGCCATGGAAAGCGGCTTAACTTTGCTCGCCAGCATTGGCAGCACGGCACCTTTTGTCGGTTTGTTTGGCACCGTATTGGGCATTATGCACGCTATGCACGAAATTACCGCCAGCGGTTCCACCAGTTTGGATGTTGTTGCAGGCCCGATTGGTGATGCGTTGGTGGCTACCGCCATTGGTATTGCAGTCGCTGTCCCGGCTGTTTTAGCGTATAACTTTTTACTGCGTCGCGTAAAAATACAACGCACCCACCTGGAAAACTTTGTCGCCAGTTTTTTATCCGTTGCGTTAACGACTAAAAACGAGCGGGTATAACTGATGGCGTTTAAACCTCAATCTGAAGACGAGAGCGCGATGAGCGAAATTAACGTCACACCCTTGGTGGATGTGATGTTGGTGCTGGTGATTATTTTACTGGTTACTGCGCCGCTACTGACGCAATCGGTGCATGTCACATTACCTAAAACCGTCGAAACAACCGCCAATATCAATGATCAGCCCTTGCAACTCGGTATCGATGCACAAGGCATCATGACGCTTAATAAAAATCCAATCACTGATTTGGCCGCGCTGGAAATGGTATTAAAAGCCGAGCTGGAAAAAAATCCGGAGGTGGGTGTCCATTTGTACGCCGACCAAAGCGTAGTTTATGCCAAACTTGCAGAGTTGATGGCAGCCGTTCAACACGCCGGGATAACCAAATTATCGTTCGTAACGGAAGAGCAATAAGGCTTGGAGTGTCTGAATAGACCTTGCGGGTTATTATTCACACAAATATTAAGTTTCCCCTCTTTGTAAAAGAAGCGTTAAGGGTAATTCCGTTATGTTAAGCGTAATTTGTTTAAAAAACTGGAGTGCAATCGCTTCAGCTATTGCTTGTATAAACAGGCGTAGGCCGGAATAAGACAACCCAAGCCTGTCCTGAGCTTGTCGAAGGGCGTAGCGCGTGGTGGCGTTTCCGGCCACATTCGTAGCGGATGCCGGAAACGCTTATTCTCGCTTGCGCTCGAAAAGCCTTATTCCGGCCTACACAACTAAAAAAACTGAAACAACGAGTTACAACAGTAAAAGTTCCGGTGCAATGCGCTCCATAAAAATCTTTCTGTAAGATTCCGCCTTGCGTACCTGCATACTTTCCATCGGATTATAATCATCCGTGATGACAATACCACCGGCATCGGTCATCGCATATTCATGATCCAGCAACCATTGTGTGGCTTTGTCTTGATTATTACTATCCAACGTTAACGGTTGTTTTGATGCCAGAAAAATAAAATCGGTAAATTCCCTTTTTTCAGTCACAAAAACACGGATGTTGGGCAATGTGAGAGCCAGGGTTTTATAAACCGATGTCACCGCATTAGCCCCTTCTCCATGGGTAAAGCCCACATAATTTAGCGCCAGCACACCTTGCTCACTCAACAGATTGCGTAACTCTGTCAACATTTCAACCGTCAGCATGTGCGTAGGTTCAGAGCCGCCGGTAAAACAGTCGTGGATAATAAAATCGTAATGCTTGTTGAGCTTTTTTATCTCATAACGGGCATCACCGACAATAAAATCACCGGTCGGCGTAAAATTGAAATATTTTATGGCCATATCGGCCACTACCGGATCAATTTCAATGGTATCGGTGGCAAGACCTTTAGCCTTAAGGTCACGCGCAACATGGCCGCCACCCAGACCAATCAGCAAGGCTTGACTGGCCGTTGGCCGAAACACGTGCGGCACCAATCCCAAAACCATCTGATAACCCAGCAGACTGCGGCCATGTTCAATTTCCATTGCGCTCAACACCGAAGAATCAGACAGTAACAAGCGAAAGCCTTTGCGCTCGTCGTCCACCACCCGCACCCAACCGTAATGGCCTTCTTCGGCGTGCAGTACGGTAAAATCTTTGGCGGGTTGGTTGGGTCTGTCATAACCGTTTGCAGCCAATGCAGAAGATATAACGCCCATCATCAATAAGGGCATGGAAGACCATGAGCCTGGAAAGCCCTCTTTATCGCGCAAACTTAAAAAAATGGACAACACCAACAACAATAAACTTAAAGAAAAAATAATGGCACGCGTACCAAAAGTCGGCAGCAAATAGAACGCCAGTAATAAAGTACCCAGCACACTGCCCATCGTGCTTACCGCATAAACAGACCCCACCATTCTGCCTACGCCTTGTAAATCACGGGTAGCCAGTTTGATCACAAACGGGCCAACCATCGCTAACGCCGTCAACGGTAAGGTAAACAAAATCAAGGCACTGGCAAAAGCGCCACCGCGAATACCCAACGGATTGGTCAGTTCAAGCACCGGCCCGCTAATAAAAGGCACAATCACCGTTGTTAAAGCCGCCAGAAAAATCACATGCGCCAAGCGCAACCGTTGGTAACGATCTGCCAGAAAACCACCCAAATAATAGCCCAAGGCCAGCGCCACCATGGTCACCGAAATCAAGGCTGTCCACACATACAGACTAACCCCGTAAAACGGCGCGATAATACGGGTGCCCAGCAGCTCCAGAATCATCACCGCACCGCCACTAATGGTGATGGTCAGAAAAAGAAAACTGTTGCTGATTGCTGGTAACGCGGATTGTGTATGACTGGTTTTGTTTAATGACATGGTATTGGTTTATTTTAAGTTGTAAGTTTTATTATGTGACTCGTAGTGGCTACTTTATACAAATATTAAGGCCTGATAGTAAATGACTGTGTAACCTGAACTGCGGCTGAATAATGTATGTTACCCGCTTGATTGGCTGCGATTGTACAAATTCCGGCTGCTTTACCGGTTACGATATTTGCACTGACTGTGCAAATCCCTGGTGTGGTAGAAGTAAAAAACACCGGATTTCTCCAAGTGAAGAAAGCTGAAAGTTTCGCGCCGTTGGGAATAGAAACAATACCGGTTTTGCCCGTAGCAATCGATGGCGCTGCACCAAATATTAAAACTTGGGCGTATTTTTTGATCAAAAAGGTCTGTGTAACCTGGGGAGCCGCAATGTAATTATTGTTACCCGTCTGATTGGCTGCAATGATGCAGTTTCCCGATCCAATAGTCGTCACGATATTGTCACTGACAGTACATATCCCAAGAGTGGTAGAGACCAGACTTACAGGAAGGCCAGAAGAAGAGGCGGTAAATATAATTCCGGCATCGTTCAATGCTATATCGGGTGCAGTACCAAAACTTATGGATTGTGTCGCTACAATGGTGACAGATTTCGTTATCTGAGATGCGGCCAGGTAATTGCCATTGCCCTCCTGATTGGCGGCAATAATACAGGCTCCGTAAGTGATGCCGGTCACTGTACTACCATTGACCGTGCAGATATTGGGGGTGATAGAACTAAAATTGCTAACTGGAAGATTGGAAGTGGAAGATGCCGAAATCATACCGGTGACTCCCGTTATTAGGCTATTGGGAAATGTAACGAATGCTATGGATTGACTGCTTTTGCCAATAGCAATTGTCTGCGTCACAGCAGTCGCAGCGTTGTAATTGATGTTGCCAGCTTGATTGGCGGCAATGATACAAATGCCGGCCGTAATACCGGTGACAACATTACCATTGACAGTACAGACATCCGCCGTGCCAGAACTAAAGCTGGCAGCAAGACCGGAGTCGGCGGTCGCACTAACAGTACCAGAACTACCCATTGTAATCGCCGGTGCTGCACCAAAGGTCAGAACTTGTGTGCCTTTGCCGATGTTGATGTTCTGCGTCACAGCAGTCGCTGCATTGTAATTGGTGTTGCCCGCCTGTGTGGCGGTAATAATACAATTGTCGGCCGTAATGCCTGTCACATTACTGCCGTTGACAGTACAGACACCCGCCGTACTTGAACTAAAGCTGGCAGCAAGACCGGAGTCGGCTGTTGCACTAACAGTACCGGAACTACCCACCGTAATCGCCGGTGCAGTCCCAAAGGTCAGAGTTTGTGTGCCAGCGCCGATAATGAAGTTCTGTGTCACAGCAGTCGCTGCGTTGTAAGTGGCATTGCCCGCCTGATTGGCGACAATGATACAAGTACCTGCCGTAAGACCTGTCACATTACTGCCGCTGACAGCACAGATATCCTCCGTGCTGGAACTGAAGCTGGCAGCAAGACCGGAGCTGGCTGTTGCACTAACAGTACCAACACTACCCACTGTAATCGCAGGTACAGCACCAAAGGTTAGTTCTTGTGTGACTTTGTCGATAGTGATGTTCTGCATCACAGCAGTCGCCGCATTGTAATTGGCATTACCCGCCTGATTGGCGACAATGCTACAAGTGCCGACCGTAATGCCGGTGACAGTATTACCGCTGACAGTACAGACACCCGTTGTACTTGAACTGAAGCTGGCAGCAAGACCGGAGCTGGCTGTTGCACTAACAGTACCGGTTTTACCCACTGTAATCGCCGGTACAGCACCAAAGATCAGCGCTTGTACGCCCTTGCCGATAGTGATGGACTGCGTCACAGCAGCCGCTGCATTGTAATTGGCATTGCCTGCCTGAGTGGCGGCAATAATACAGGTGCCCGTAGTAATCCCCGTCACCGTGTAACCACTGACGGTGCAAGTATCTAATGTAGAAGAGCTTAAGCTCACCACAAGCGTAGAGTCGGCGGCAACCAAAACAGCAACGCTGTCGCCTACAGTGATAGGTGGCATTGTGCCAAAGCTTATTGTTTGGCTGCTCATAATGCTGGTAATTTCCAAAGAACGCGTCACAGTGGTCGCTGCGGTGTAATTTGCATTGCCGGATTGATTGGCGACAAGGGTACAGGTACCGACAGCAATGCCTTTCACAGCGTAACCAATGATGCTGCAAGTAGCGGGTGTATCGGAAACAAGATTCAGAGGAAGGCCTGAAGTAGCACTAGCTAAAATGTCACTGGTATTGTTGACAACAATATTGGGTAATGGCCCAAAGTTTGGATCAAAGTTTATGACTTGGCTACCTTTGCCGATAGTGAAGTTCCGTGTCACAGCAGTCGCTGCATTGTAATTGGCATTGCCCGCCTGGGTGGCGGCAATGGTACAAGTGCCGGCCGTAATGCCTGTCACATTACTCTCGTTGACAGTGCAGACATCGGTCGTGCTGGAACTGAAGCTGGCAGCAAGACCGGAGTCGGCTGTTGCACTGACAGTACCGGCATTACCCACTGTAATCGCCGGTGCAGCACCAAAGGTCAGGGTTTGTGTGCCTTTGCCGATAGTGATGTTCTGCGTCACAGTCGCTGCATTGTAATTGGCATTGCCCGCCTGAGTGGCGACAATGGTACAGATGCCCGCAGTAATAGAGGTGACAATATTGCCACTGACAGTGCATATATCGGTTGTGCTTGAACTAAAGCTGGCGGCAAGACCGGAGTCGGCTGTTACACTAACATTACCGGCACTACCCACTGTAATCGACGGTGCAGCACCAAAGGTCAGGGTTTGTGTGCCTTTGCCGATAGTGATGATCTGCGTCACAGTCGCTGCATTGTAATTGGCATTGCCCGCCTGATTGGCGACAATGGTACAAGTACCGGCCATAATGCCGATGACAGTATTACCGCTGATAGTACAGACACTCGGAGTACTTGAGATAAAGCTGGCAGCAAGACCGGAGTCGGCTGTTGCACTGACAGTACCGGCACTACCCACTGTAATCGCCGGAGCAACACCAAAGGTCAGGGTTTGTGTGCCTTTACCGATGGTGATGTTCTGCGTCACAGCAATCGCCGCATCGTAATTGGCATTGCCCGCCTGAGTGGCGGTAATGGTACAGGTGCCCGCAGTAATAGAGGTAACGGCACTGCCACTGACAGTGCAAATACTGGCGGTGGTAGAGCTGAAGCTCAACGAAAGCCCAGAAGGGGAGGTGGCTGAAATATTACTGGTTCCACCTATAGGGAGGTTTGGCACGGCATTAAATGTTATAACTTGATCAGCCTTGCCGATAATGATGTCCTTCGTCACAGCAGCCGCTGCATCGTAATTGGTATCGCCAGCTTGCTTGGCGGCAATGGTACAAGTACCGGCCGTAATACCTGTCACATTACTCCCGTTAACAGTACAGACCCCCATCGTATTAGAACTAAAGCTCACAGCAAGATTGGACGTTGTCGTGGCGGAGGCCGTGGTAGTTTGTCCTACCGTCAGTGTGGTTGGTGTAAAGACAAAATTGTTAATAGTCTGACTTTTTTTGGTAAAAATTGCCGTAAAGGTCAAAGTACCCGCCAGATTTGTTGACCCGAATGAGGATTGAGAGCCAGGTGCGCCTAAAGCACCGGAGGCGGCAATGGTATAATTGTCGGGTTGCAGGGTGATGGTTAAGGTTTGCAACGTATCGGCTGCGTTCATTGAATAACCATCTGCGCCTACCGTACCGCGAAGAGTATGTACCGCCGTATTAAACTCCAAGGTGCTCCAATTGCCCGCAGTGTTGCCATCACCCCAGCCATGGAAGGCGTCAAACTGGCCAGTATAGGTAGGTGCGCCTGTATCGGTTTTTCGATAAGGCGCAGTAATACCTTGTGCATCAATCACAAAGCCGGTATCAAAGGCATTTTGTTTTTTGACAGGTGGAACGCCGGCTTTTGGATTCAAACTATCAACGGCATCATCATGGCCTTGGTAACTGCCAACGCCCTTGTACAAGGTAAAGCCGCTATCGTAATAAGCATTAGCATCACCGACATTCCAGGTCAGAGTGACAATAGCAGCTTGTGCAAGGCGAAAGTTGAAAAAATCCACTTTATGGGTGTCGCCCAAGGTGGTCTTCGTGCCATCACCCCAGCCAAAATCGGTCACATCATTAACGGTTACGGTTGCTGTACCCGCGCCTGTAGCGGCGTTATAAGCAACACCGCTAAAGCTGCCTACACCGGTATAGGTCTGATTAGTTGCATTCCATTGCGCAGTATTATTAAGCGGACGGTCAGATTGGGTGTTGGTGGCAGCGCCTACACCACCACCGGACACAGTCGGGTTTAAGCCGTATTGTGCGGTAGACGCAGCTTTACCCGCAGCCGTTAAATCACCTATTTGTACGCCTTGATTAAGATCGTAATATTCAATATGAGCCATTACTTGTTGGCTTAAAGCCAACAAAATAACAGCGATACCGCTTGTAATAATGCTCTTGATGGTCATTTTTGTTTGAGAAGAAGCAGATGTATGGTTTCCAATACTAATCTTGCTCGGTAATGAGCAAGATAAATTGGGTGTTATAGCATTAATCATTAGAAGCACCTGCCAAATAAAGAACCAGCAACGCTGGAGAAATCAGTTAAAACTCGTTAGGAGTTGTTTTTTAGCTATCAACTTAACACGGGACAGACCTGTCAGGTTTTATAAACCTGACAGGTCTAACGTCGGTATTTTTATCCTGACTGAAGTGGGTAGCCCGTTTTTTATACTATTGCTTGGTAAATCTTGTGCCTTCTATTTCGAGGTTTTCTTTAGTGCATCCCTATAGACTCTGGATGCCGGAAGAGCGTGCAGGAATCCAGTGCATAGAGATGGCAAACTAAAACATGTAGCTCCAATTGACGGCAAAGGAACCGGTGCGTTCAAGCTGATAGCCATTAACGACATCTTTGACAGGTTGTAACCACTCAAAACTAACCGTATGGCCGGCAAACGCGCCATTAGGCGCCATCATTCTCACCCCCAAGCCCACATCCCAGTAATGTCCGCCGGTGTTTTGCGGATAATTTACGGGTGAAACGGTATCATGCCCGATCTGATCGGTATTAGTGCCATCCAGTATCTGTGAAGCCTGAATTTGATAAAGATCGCCTCGCACCTTGTTTTGTTGGGTGTACACCCCACGAACCGTAGCAGACACCCAATTAAACATCGAGTAACCCGCCCAAGTCGTTGCTTGGTAAGTATCGCCCAGCGCATAGCCCGACTTGTTATGATCCTGAAAGCGATTAACCGAGCTGTACTGCGCCCCCCAGAAAGCATCTTTCATCTGGCCGTTATAGGTCAGACTGGGCTTAAAATCCCAAGTACCGCTGCCTGCCTGCATA
>CAIQND010000591.1 GCA_903873045.1 uncultured Methylococcaceae bacterium
GCGGTTGCCCTGATTCTTGCGGTTGCCCTGATTCTTGCGGTTACCCTGATAACATCTCGGCATCAAAGGGCAGGCGTAAAGCCTGCCCCTACGAAACGAAAAAAAACACCCGACTGCTGCGGGAAATGTCTAATCTGCTTACATTTTGGCCAATACGGCCGCCACTGTCTCGCCCATTGCTGCCGGTGTAGGGCAAATAATAACGCCCAATTCTCTGAGTATGGCTACTTTTTCTGCGGCACCTTCTTCCGCTGATGAGATAATCGCACCGGCATGACCCATGCGACGACCTTCGGGGGCGGTTAAGCCGGCGATATAGGCAATAACCGGTTTTTTCATGTGTGCTTGGGCATAAAATCCGGCTTCAACTTCTTGGGGACCACCAATTTCACCAATCATGAGGATAACTTTAGTTTCGTCATCCTGTTCAAACTTTTCCAGAATATCCCGATGTGAACTGCCGTTGATAGGATCACCACCAATGCCCACAGACGAAGAAATACCAATACCCAAACGCTTCATTTGATCAGCCGCTTCGTAACCTAAAGTGCCTGAACGGCCGACAATACCGACATTACCCTGCATGTAGATATGTCCCGGCATAATGCCCAGCATGGCGCGTCCGGGACTGATAGTACCTGCACAATTAGGGCCGGTCAATATCATGCGCTGGTCTTCCGGGAAGCGACGCAAGAAGTTCTTTACAGTCATCATGTCTTGGGTAGGAATACCGTCAGTAATCGCTACGCAATATTTGATGCCCGCATCGGCGGCTTCCATAATGGAATCGGCGGCAAAGGCGGGTGGTACAAAGATAATACTGGCTTCAGCTTCGGTTTGTTGTACGGCTTCTTTGACGGTATTAAAAACCGGTAGGTCAAGATGGGTTTGTCCACCTTTGCCGGGAGTAACGCCGCCGACTACCAGTGAGCCGTAGTTAATCATGTCCTGCGCGTGAAACGAACCGATTTTTCCGGTAAAACCCTGAACAATAATGCGCGTTGTTTCGTTAATAAAAATAGCCATTTAAATCTCCAGGGCTGCTTCTTTTGCAACCACTTCGTTGCGTGCTTGCACCGCTTTTTCAGCCGCTTCGGCCAGCGTTTCAGCGATAATGATGGGCAGTCCGCTTTCTAAAATAATGCGTCGGCCTTCTTCTACGTTAGTGCCTGACAAGCGCACAACCAACGGCACTTTCATATCAATTTTTCTAACTGCTTGGACAACGCCTTCAGCAATCCAGTCACAACGGTTGATACCGGCAAAAATATTAACCAACATGGCTTTAACGCCCTTGTCAGCCAACACCAGACGAAAGGCTTTTTCGGTACGTTCCGCCGAGGCACCGCCACCAACATCCAGGAAATTGGCAGGTTCGCCACCCACCAGTTTAATCATATCCATCGTTGCCATGGCTAAACCGGCTCCGTTAATCATGCAGCCAATATCGCCATCCAAACCAACGTAGCTTAAGCCACGGTCTGCAGCGGCCATTTCACGGGGATCTTCCTGGGTTTTATCACGCAGTTCGGATATTTTTAGTTGTCGAAACAAGGCGTTGTCATCAAAGCCCATTTTCGCATCCAGTGCGACCAGTTCGCCACTACGCGTAACCACTAACGGATTGATTTCCAACATACTGACATCAAGAGCACGCAAGGCTTGATAGCAACCCTTAATGGTTTTAACCGCATGACTCAATATTTCGGCATCCAGCCCCAAAGCAAACGCCATTTCACGGGCTTGATAATCTTGCAAACCAACAGCGGGTTCAATATAAATCTTGGTAATGGCCTCCGGATTATTGAGCGCCAGTTCTTCGATTTCCATACCGCCTTGGGCAGAACCGACCATTACAATCCGTTCTGAACTGCGGTCAACCAAAAAACAAAAATACAATTCTTTAACAATATCCGTACCCGCTTCGATATAGAGTCTTGAACAGA
>CAIQND010000592.1 GCA_903873045.1 uncultured Methylococcaceae bacterium
CCCTTGCAACCTTCGCAACAAAACGCTTTATCACCGTCTTGAGTTTTCAGTGTAAAGCCAGGCACTTCGACAGGCAACCCGCAAAGATCACACACTTTTTTAGTATCAGTCATTTTAACAACACTATATTTAAGTCAGCGGTCATACTAGCAAATTATTAGTTATACTACAACAACCGGAAATTTGTTGCTGGTCTTTAAATAGACTACACGATAATCATGGCAGATAAAAAATGCTTTATGGATCCGGTAACCCAAGATTTAATAACATGCGATAGACCGGTAAAATCAAGCCACCCTGTAAAACAGAGTGGCTTGATTGACTCAAGCTTGGCTGAAGAGTGTGGCAACTGCCAGCGGGGCTTCATGTACAAAAATTGGTATCCACTTTAAATCCCCGGGTAAAACTTGGTATGTAAAAAATAAAATACTTTAAAATTAACTACTTAATTATTGCTAGCATTCAATTTACCGGCTTTTTAAAGTAGATACAAAAATTGTTTCATGCTTTTGACTAAGCGGCTTTAGAAACATCCGTATTGCTAGAGACCGCACGATTTGAGGCTTTCATCAGGGCAATTCTTAAGGCTCCCGTTAAACTGGCTCCCAAACCTAGCCTAACTGCCAAAGCCGGAACTAAAATCATGGATGCAACCACTAAACCTGTCCCTAACAACAAAGCGCCATTATTGGTTTTTTTAACGTCTGCGTGTGCTAATTGCTGATGCATTATTTACCCCTACGATACAATTAATTAACAAAATATACATAACTAAAAGCACAATTAATGCCAAAATATTAACTATTTGATTTTATTAATTTTTTTATAAAAAGTCTTCATGCCATTTTATTAAACCGTGTTATATAACATAGTTTAATAAAATAACAGGTCATATCACCTATTAAACAATTATCCGCTGCCACCTGATATGGCCCTGCAAAATAAGTAATGGGTATAAGTTGCAGTTTGCTCTATTATTACCTGCCTGACCATCATCCATAAAGCTAATCTATTTTACCCGCAATACATGAAACTATAATGACACTCTCTTCTAATTTAGGTATATCACCAATAACGGCTGATCAACTTTGCGAACAACGGGCCAAACAGCTCAATAGCCAATGTCGCTGCGTCTCGCTCAATCGGGAAGCCATGCATGCAGAATTAAAACAACGGCAAGACGATAGCAATTTGTATCAAATGATCGCTGAAGACCGTCCTCACCTCTTTGCAGAATCAGCCGTATTTGTCACCGATACTTGCCTACAAAAACAATATGACATCATTGCTGCCATAGAAAGCGTTATCGCTTTACCCACTTATCAGGAATGTGTGCTTGCCTACGCACCCGACACGGCAACACATATTCCCAAGGCGCAAGGCGTTTTTTTTGGTTATGACTTTCATTTAAGCGATGACGGCCCACAATTGATTGAAATAAACACCAATGCTGGCGGTGCCTTACTTAACGCCATCGTGTTACGCAGCCAAACAGTCTGTTGTGATCTGACAGAGAAAGAATTACCTTCAAGCATCATTAATGCAACTATTACCACTCATCCGGAACAGGCATTTATTGAGATGTTTCTTGCAGAATGGCAAGCTGAACGCCGTCAACAGCCTTTACGCTCAATCGCTATCGTTGATGAAAATCCACAAAGCCAATACATGCTGCCGGAGTTTCTTTTGTTTAAAAAACTCTTTGAACAAAACAATATCAATGCTGTCATTTGTGACCCATCAGAGCTTGTTTATAAAGACCAGGCACTTTGGCACGAAAATCAACGTATCGATCTGGTCTACAATCGGCTGACAGATTTTGGCTTGGAAGCGGCAACGCATAAATCTTTACTGGATGCCTACCTGGCAGAATCGGTTGTGGTTACCCCGCATCCACGGGCTCACGCACTTTACGCCGATAAAAGAAACCTGACATTACTGACTGACGAAGCCGCCTTAATAAATTTCGGCGTTGACGCAACAACCAGAGCGATACTGCTTGCCGGCATTGCCCATACCGTTTCAGTAAATCCTGGCGATGCCGATATGTTATGGGTAAGCCGCAAACATCTATTTTTTAAACCCGCCAAAGGTTATGGCAGCAAAGCCGCCTACCGTGGCGACAAACTGACCAAGCGGGTATTCGGTGAAATTTTACAGGGAGACTATGTGGCACAAGCCCTTGTGCAGCCCAGCGAACGACAACTGGAAGTCGACAATAAAATCGTGAATTTTAAACTTGACCTGCGTCATTACGTTTATAAAGCCCAAACGCAATTAATAAGCGCCCGTTTATACCAAGGACAAACCACCAATTTTCGCACACCTGGTGGCGGCTTTGCCCAGGTTCTGGTGGTTGCTTGCCGGGATAATAAAATATGCAGCTAATCCAAGCCGCTTAGCTTCATCCAGTGAATACGTTCCTTTATTTTTCCATTTTTTAAATATTATTGTTTACAGATATTTTTTTAAATGTTATAAATTGCAAAAAATAGCTCACAATGGCCGCTATCACTCATTTTGGCCGTTAATTTTACATTTCCAATTTCAAAGGCCCGCCAAAAATGAATATATCTGATGGCAAATTGATGACAGGCGCTGATTCGGCAGAGTCATTTCATTTATTTACTTATTGCGGTACTGAGTCAATTACCCCCTGAGAGCCATCATGATATCCCATGCGTTGACTATTGTAATAAATGAGCTGTATACACATATTGATGATACTTATTACCTAGGTAAATTAGGCGATCCTACAACAGTAAAATTGGGTAATCTTGCAGAGGGAGTTACTGCCGAGGCAGAATTAAGAAATAAGCTGATCCTGTCTATAGTGAACATCAAGGAAGAAAAGACCCTAAAAAACCTTCCTAATCATGTGCGTAATGACATAACGTTAACCACCATTTATGAAAATCCGCCTGTTTTTCTCAATTTTCAGATTTTACTTACCGCGACCCACACCGATTACACCAATGCACTGCTGGTATTATCCAGAGCCCTTCGTTTTTTCCAATTCAAGAATGTGTTTACTCAGGATAATGTCGAACCCCTTTCAATTACCAAGAACCAGCCCAGTAACTCACTTGATCGATTAGAATCTTTCAAACTCATTTTCGATTTGTATTCTCCGACAATGGAAGAAGTCAACCACTTATGGGGTACGTTAGGCGGAAAGCAGTACCCCTTTGTGTTGTACACGCTACGAATGCTGGATCTCAAATTCAAGACTGTACAAAGCGAACGCGGCGTTATTACTGACATTATCAGTGATTTTTATCACAAAAATCCGGTGGCAAGCTAATGGCCGAACGTATCAGTAATGGCTATGAGCCCCTTTTTGAGGTGCGCCTGCTTCACCATTACTGGCTGGATGAAGCGGCCACCGTGTTTGATCTGTTACCAGACCAAGCAAAAAAAGATGCCCGGTTGCAGGCGTATGACCAGCGCTTTTTTCTTTCAGTAATGCCAACCAGAACGTCGATAAAGGGCTTGAAAAGTTTAAACTGCATTTATAAAAACACAGCCTTAGGTTTTGTAGTGGCATCAAAGAACAGTGAGGTGATTCCGGCTGATACCCTTTTCGAATTTGTAGTAACCATACAAAACACGGATTTTTTCAACTATACCGCCTTGACGCTAGAAGCCCGGAAAATTCACGAGCTTTATGACAAGACTCAAGATAAAATTTGCCGCTACAAGGAAAATGTCCCGGTTCTGTCTAATCTGACCGGTGCTGTACGCGGCACTGGAATCAATAAATCGCTCTTTTTGTCAAAAAAATATGTGGCACGCACCGCTAGTGACTCAGTTGAATCCCTGGTTGTGTCCGGGGGAGCTTTATTGCAATTAACGGGTGATCAACCCGGTGCCGGTTCACAGCAATTAAACGCTCAAGCCACAAATTTACCGGTGTTTGTCCATCAAGGCGACGTGCCGGTTATAGTGCCGCCCGCCGATCTTATTGATGTGCCTAAAAACGGAATAATGCTATCGAATGATATTCCTGACGATGTATTCGCCCTTATCCGCTTAACGGCGATAAGGGCTAATGATAGCGATTTCAGTTTTATAGACAGTAAGGGTCGTGCAAAAACAGCCCATGCCATTTTCCAAATCCGGTTAAAAAATCGCTCCACAATCTGGCAATACTTAAATAAAACAACGGGTGCTGTGACCTCTACAGAACTCAACCCGTTACCGTTAACCCATTTTGGAAACGCAGGCACAAAACAAAAACCTTCGGAAGGGTGGGTAAAAGCGGAGAAAAACGGTACAAAAATAACCCGTCTTGTCTCGGAAATTTTTGTATAACACAATCATTGTCAACATACTAAACGGTGACTAATATGGCAACAGCTTATAAAACCCCCGGAGTCTATGTCGAAGAGATTCCTAAGTTCCCCCCTTCAATTGCCGCAGTGGAGACTGCGATACCGGCGTTTATCGGTTATACCCAAAAAGCCGATAAAATCAAACCAAGCGACTTGTTGAACGTCCCCACAAAGATTGGATCTATTGCGGAATACATAGCTTATTTTGGAGAAGGTGCCGATCCTACAGTTAGCAACGTAACATTGGATGACAATAAAAACTTCAAATCAGCAGCCATCGGTAATGTTTTTTTTATGCACGACAGCCTACGATTGTTTTATGCCAATGGTGGTGGTGATTGTTATATTGTCTCAACAGGTTTGTACGATACCGCCGGAAAAATTGCGGGTGACTTTACAGGTAAAGGAACAGGGAAAGGCATTGATGCGCTGGAAAAAGTCGATGAACCAACCATACTGGTATTTCCTGATAATTCCTTGCTCACAACAGGCAATGATTTTTATAGCGTCTACGATGCTGCACTTGAACATTCTGGCAGACTGATGGATAGAATCGGTCTGTTTCATGTCAAGGAAACCGATCCCAAGGGCAGCGAATTTCGTTCAGGTTCAGGCATTAAAGACCTGAAATACGGTACGACTTATTCACCCTGGCTAGAAGTTAATTTTCCAAAAAATATCAGCTACCGTAATTTCAAAGATGTTGTTTTTGTGGGGGCAACCAACTTTAAATTAGCCGATCTGACCGATGATGCAGCCATTAAAACACTGGTGACAGAATACGAACAAGTCATGGCGGACGTTGACAAAATCGCTGTAGCATCCAGCGCGTTAAGCAATCCTTCTAAAACATTGAGAGATCAGTTTACCTTGCTGGAAGGTGCTTATCTATCGGGAAAAACAGCGACCAACTTTATGCCTCTGGTCAATTTTCTGTTTGAAGCCGCCAGAAAAATCGATGTAATGATTGGCGCAGGTGGGGGAGCTGTCAGTCATGCTGATCTAAAAACCAAACTAAAAAATCTTGTTAGCTCCACACTTAAAACCCTCTATACAACCCTGATTGGCTATGATAAAGAACTTGCGGCAAAGGTCACTGTTGTTCCTGTCTATATCGCACAATTTGATACAGGTACTGCGCCTTCCGCTGCCGAATGGGGTGCTGTTTTTGGTGCGAGTTCTCCAGTCGCCTCAGCGGTGATTCTCGTATCTGCCGCCAGCAATGCAGACAAAATGGATAGTATTTTACCAAAGCTTAGAACATTGTTTGATCAAATCAATAGTGTCTGGCTGGCAAGTGTAGTAAGCGTTGCCCAAAAATCGGAAAGCCAAAAACATGACGGTTTGTCCAGCACTTTTCCGCTGTATAAAACCATCCTGACAGGGATTCAAAACACCAAAACCACTGTCCCTCCTTCTGGCGCAGTTGCTGGTATTTATGCTTATGTTGACCGCACACGCGGTGTCTGGAAAGCCCCTGCCAATGTCAGTATCTCTGGCTGTATCGGCCCTAAGGATACGTTCACTGCATCCGAACTTGATGCCCTCAATGTTGATGCCAACAGCGGAAAATCGATCAATGCCATTCGTAGTTTCACGGGTAAAGGTACACTGGTATTCGGCGCACGCACGTTGGCAGGCAACGATAACGAATGGCGATACATCAGCGTGCGGCGGCTTTTTAACTTTGTTGAAGAATCGGTTAAAAAAGCCACTGAACAATTTGTGTTTGAACCCAATGATGCCAATACATGGGTGCGGGTACAAGCGATGATTGAAAACTTTCTCACTGTGCTGTGGCGGCAGGGTGCGTTACAGGGCATTAAACCGGAGCACGCATTTTATGTAGCCGTTGGGCTGGGCAAAACCATGACCCCGTTGGACATACTTGAAGGTCGGATGATTATTGAAATCGGCATGGCAGCAGTGCGTCCTGCGGAATTCATCATTCTCAAGTTTTCGCACAAAATGGCTGAATCCTAACACTATCCATTCATCAAGCTTAAAGGATAACTATCATGGCACAAGAATATCCAATTCCACGGTTTCATTTTCAGGTTGACTGGGGTGGCGCGAAAATCAGTTTTACTGAAGTCACAGGGCTAGTGATGGAACGGGAAAAAATCGAATACCGACACAGCGATAGCAAGGATTTTAATAAAATCGCCATGCCTGGTATGGTCAAAAACAGTAATATCAC
>CAIQND010000593.1 GCA_903873045.1 uncultured Methylococcaceae bacterium
CAATTTGTGCGCCAATAAAAATCACCGATGCCCGTTGGCTCATGGGTGCGTCAGTATCACTCCAGACAGGGGTAGCGGTGGTGTTAATGTCTACTGGTTGCCCTAATTCAAGGCTGGTTGCTTCGAGGCTGGGTATCCGGATGGCAATATCCAGTCGTTCCATATTGACCAAGTCGGCCATGACGGTATTTAGACCGACGGCTTCGCCCGCTTTAAAATGAATCGTTGTCACCATGCCTGCTAACGGTGCCTTAATCTGCAACAATTCACGCTGGGTTTTGGCGTTGAGTAAATCCTTGCTGGCAGTTTGTAACAGTTGTTCCGCTTCATCATAAAGTTTACGCGAGACGTTATCGGTAGCATTTAGCTGCTGCTTGCGGGCAAAGTTCTTTTGCGCAAATTCCACCGTGACTTCGGCTTTGGCAATCAAGGCATCGGTGCTGTGCGTATCCAGTGCAAATAATAAATCACCTTTTTTAACGGACTGGCCTTCTTCGCAATAAATTTGCGATAGGAGTCCGGCCATCGGCGCGGCAACTTTTGAACTGGCTGCGGGCTTGCCGTTCATGGCTGGTTCCGGCTCAATCATGCCGTAAGCCAGAACATAACGATGCAAAGTCGTTTTACTGATCTTACCGGTCTGTACCGCCACTTCGGTTACAACTTCCGGTTCATCAGCCCAAACCGCAGCGTTTCCAGTGTTTATGCAAACCAATAGTATGACGGTTTTTAGCCAAGGGTTGGGGTTCATTGGGGTGTTTTCCTGGTTGCAGAATCGGTTAGCAAGGTTGAAGTCAGTGAAGATAAAAGGGGATAGCGCAAGGTATCTTCAAGCGCATTGAGTGCTTGTTGGGTTTCAATCAGTACATCCAGACGGGCACGTTCGGCAACGGTATTTTCCAGTTCCACGACCAGTACGCTCAGACGGTCGGTTTCGCCTGCGTCAAATAACGCTTGCGCTGAAAGCAGGTTATCTTGTTGAAGTTGCTGTTGCTTTTCGGCTTCGGCCCATTTCGCCAGTACCGGTGTTAAGCCTGCATTAGCACGATCAATGTCACCAATAATGCGCATTTGTAAAGCTTCAAAGCGCACAGCCAACTCACGTCGTTTGGCTTCGGCTTCGGCAATTGGCCCCTGATTTTGATGAAATACCGGCAATTGCAGTCCGGATGCACCTAAAGCCCAGCGATGTTCGCCCATTTCCCAGGTATAACCGGGATTGACCTGAATGTTGGGATACTGGTTGGCGATTTCGAGTTGCAGGGCAGATTGTGCAGCGGCGTAATCAGCTAACGCGGCCAACACATCCGACCGTTTGCGCAACGCGATTTCTTTTAGTTTTTGAACAGGGATGCCGTCCAGTTTGGGCGGATTGGAAAGATTCGAAAAGTCGAATTTGATCCCTGACAAGGCGCTGACCGGTACGCCGATAGCCGCTGCCAACAGCACCTGACTTTCGGCGCTTCTTTTTCGTGCACCGTTGGCGTTGAGTTGCAGTTGATTTAAGGCCAGGCGCGACCGCATTACTTCAAGACGGGACAATTCGCCGACCTGCAATTGTTGTTCCAGCCGTTCCATCATGGCTTGTTGAAGGGTGATTTGTTGTTGCACCCGTTGCCCCGTTTCCTGTGCCGCATAAACTTCGAGCATCGCGAGGCGTAATCGACCACGAACCAACCAAGCGGCATCTGCTATGCGCAAGGAAGCAGCAGCGGTGAGATGTTCAGTTTTATCGATACGAAAGCCGCGC
>CAIQND010000594.1 GCA_903873045.1 uncultured Methylococcaceae bacterium
CCTGACAATATGATCCAGACTGGTTTTGTTATGTTCCGTAAATTGGCGGTTACGTTCATCGAAAATTTTACCGGCCAAGTTTTCAAACTGGTTATTAAGCCGAATCTCTGCATCTTTTAACAGATTCAATTTTTCTTCCGCATTTTTTACCTGCTCGGACATGCGCGTTTGCAATTCGGCGTTTTTGGTTTTGGACTCTACATAAAGTTGTTGCAACTGCCTGAATTCAGACTCCTTATTTTGAAACTGCTTGAGCTTTTCATCGGATACGGCAAGGTCGGTTAGGAGTTTGGCAATAGCGGCTTTGTCCTGGCCATTGAGCAGGCGCATTAATAATGCACCTGCCAACAAACCACACAAACCAACCAACAGGGGAGACAGGTTGTTGATAAAATCCATTTTCCAACCGGCTTATAAATGCTTAAAGATGGTTTCAGCACTATCCAGGGTTTTTTCCAGATCGTTATCAGTATGCGCCGCTGAAACAAAACCCGCTTCAAACGCCGACGGTGCCAGATAGACACCGGCCTCCAGCATGGCATGAAAAAAGCGTTTAAATAAAACCTGATCACAGCGCATAACCTGGGCAAAGCTGGTCACTTGCGGTTCTGCGCTAAAAAACACGCCAAACATACCGCCCACATGATTGGTGGTCAACGCAACGTCGGCTTGATGGGCGCGTTCTTTTAAGCCGGTGGTCAGTTTTTCGGTTTTTACAGCTAATGCTTCATAAAAGCCGGGTTGGGCGATTAATTCCAGTGTTTTTAGTCCGGCCGCCATGGCAACAGGATTGCCGGATAAAGTACCTGCCTGATAAACCGGCCCAAGTGGGGCAAGATGTTCCATAATTTTACGTTGCCCGCCAAAAGCGCCGACCGGCATACCGCCGCCAATAATTTTACCCAACGTGGTTAAATCGGGTTTGATGCCATAAACCCCTTGCGCACCCTGTAGACCGACCCTAAATCCGGTCATCACTTCATCAAAAATCAGGACACTGCCGTAGTCGTCGCAGACTTGACGCAGCGTTTCCAGAAAACCGGGTGTCGGTGGAATGCAGTTCATATTACCGGCGACAGGTTCAACAATAATACAGGCGATTTGCTCACCAATCTCGGCAAACAAGGCCTTAACCGACTCGCTATCGTTGTAGGTTAAGGTCAGTGTATCAGCGGCAACCGAGGCCGGTACACCCGGTGAACTGGGCACGCCGAAAGTTAAGGCACCTGAACCGGCTTTAACCAATAAGGAATCGGAATGACCGTGATAACAGCCTTCAAATTTAACGATTTTATCCCGGCCGGTATAACCTCTGGCTAAACGAATCGCGCTCATGGTGGCTTCGGTGCCAGAACTAACCATTCTGACCAACTCAATAGAGGGCATCAACTCACAAACCCGCTGCGCCATGAGTGTTTCAATTTCTGTCGGTGCGCCAAAACTCAGACCGTTGTCAGCGGCCTGTTTAACCGCCGCAATCACCTCAGGATGTGCATGACCTAAAATCATCGGCCCCCAAGAGCCCACATAATCAATATATTGACTGCCCGAACTGTCATAGATATAAGCGCCGCTGGCATGGTCAATAAAAACCGGGGTGCCGCCTACACCACTAAACGAGCGTACTGGCGAATTGACGCCACCTGGAATAACTTTTTTTGCGTCAGAAAATAAAACAGTTGCTTCGGTCATAATGGCTTTTTAAGGTTACAATGAATGGCGTAAAGAATAGGGTAACTTTATCATGATTGAAAGCGATCAATGCGTTCATTATAAAAAAGTTAATCTACCCACTTAACATAGGACAGACCTGACAGGTTTTATAAACCTGTCAGGTCTAATTCCAGTATTTTGTAATGGCTAAAGTGGGTAGCCAAAAATTGCAACCTGTTTCTACTTAATCAAATTACGGAATGGTTTATGAAATCAAGAGATAGACGAAGAGGGCTGGTTGTGGTTAATACCGGCGAGGGCAAAGGCAAGTCTTCCAGTGCCTTAGGCATGGTTTTTCGTGCGGCCGGCTGGGACATGAAAGTCTGTGTTATCCAGTATATTAAAGGGCAATGGCAAACGGGCGAACAAAAAGCCGC
>CAIQND010000595.1 GCA_903873045.1 uncultured Methylococcaceae bacterium
GAAATTGAGATATTTTTTGATTTAAATCTTCAGACATTAAGAACCACCGTGTTCCAGCAAAGGGTTTAATTTATTATCGATCGCTTCACGCGCTCTAAAAATGCGTGACCGTACCGTACCAACAGGACAATCCATAGCGTGTGCAATTTCTTCGTAACTCATGCCATCAAATTCACGCAACATAATGGCGGTGCGCATTTCTTCGGGAAGCATTTCTATGGCCAGCTTAATAGTGTCAATTATTTCCTGATTTAATAACTGCCGCTCGGGAGTTTCCAACCCTTGTAACTGCGGTGCATTTTCAAAGACTTCTGCATCCTGGATATCGATCTGATAACTGGCACTTCTTCTTGAGCGTGATACCAGATAGTTTTTTGCCGTATTAATGGCAATACGGTACAGCCACGTATAAAAAGCCGAGTCGCCCCTAAAACTGCCCAATGCCCGATACGCTTTTATAAAAGATTCCTGGGCGACATCCTGAGCTTCACTGGAATCTTTGACATAGCGATTTACCAGCTGGATGATTTTATGCTGGTATTTAATCACCAAAAAATCATAAGCAGATTTATCACCTTGCTGCACCCGCAATACAAGGTCTTCGTCCAGTTGCTCACTGTACTTGGTATGACTGCTCACTACGGCTCTTTAACGTCAGGAATGGACAAATACAATCGCATAAAGTTCTATTGTGTACAAAAATTGTGTTATCACTGTAAAAAGCGTTATTATCCATAAACAATGGTAACTAAGCCACAACCTTCATTATAGTTAATGAAACTTTTTTACACTTTGCCCTGTGGGTGTTAATAAACTAATCACTATGCCAGACTCAAAAAATTATGACGTTCTTATTATTGGCAGTGGCGGCGCTGGACTTGCATTAGCACTTAAACTGGCCGACCACTCAATCCGCATCGCCGTATTATCAAAATTTGCGCTTACCTCCAGCAGTACCTATTATGCGCAAGGTGGCATATCTGCTGTTTTTGATGCAGAAGATTCCATAGAATCGCATATTGAAGATACCCTGGATGCCGGTGCCGGATTGTGTAACCCTGATATTGTAAGGCTTACCGTCACGCACGGAAAAAGCTCCATTGATTGGCTGCGCGAACAAGGCGTTGTTTTTACGGAAGAGGAAAGCCAATCAGGGGAAACACAACTGCATTTAAACCGCGAAGGTGGCCACTCGCACCGGCGCGTTGTACATTCTGCGGATGCAACCGGCAAGGCCGTATCGCTCTCACTTATTGAACGTGCGCAGGAGCATCCCGACATCGAATTACTCGAACATCATAGTGTTGTCGAGTTAATCACCGCCCCCACACCGGCGGGTGATAAGGCCGTTAAACAAGTCGTAGGCGCTTATGTACTGGATACCCAAAAAAGCCGCGTTAAAACCATGACAGCGCGTGTGGTGGTGCTGGCCACCGGTGGTGCCAACATGGCTTACATTTACAGTACCAATCCGCATAGCTCGACTGGTGACGGTATTGCCTTAGCATGGCGTGCGGGTTGCCGCGTCAGTAACATGGAGTTTATGCAGTTCCATCCCACCTGCCTTTATCACCCCGAAGCCCGCTCGTTTCTTATCAGTGAAGCATTACGCGGCGAAGGCGGCAAACTGGTTTTGGCCGATGGTTCCTCTTTTATGCAAAATTTTGACCCGCGAGGCGAACTAGCCCCACGGGATATTGTTGCCAGAGCCATCGATCACGAAATGAAAAAACGCGGTATAGACTGCGTTTATCTTGATATCAGTCATAAATCAGAGGACTTTATACGCGAGCATTTCCCTACAATTTACCAACAATGTCTCGACTTTGATATCGACATCACCAAACAACCCATCCCCGTTGTACCGGCGGCGCATTACACCTGTGGTGGCGTGTTAACGGACAGCTATGCCCGTACCGACATCAAAAACCTTTATGCCGTTGGCGAGGTGGCCAGTACCGGCCTGCACGGCGCTAATCGTATGGCCAGCAACTCTTTGCTGGAATGCCTGGTTTTTGCCGAACGCGCCTGCGAAGATATTTTATTAAAACTCCCCAAAATTCCACCGATTCCAAATATACCGGATTGGGATGAATCGAAAGTCAGCGACTCCGATGAAGAAGTCGTGGTGTCACATAACTGGGACGAATTGCGCCATTTTATGTGGGATTACGTAGGCATCGTCAGAACCGATAAACGCTTGATTCGGGCAATGAGTCGTGTGGAACTGCTTAAAAAAGAAATCGCTGAATATTACGGTAATTTCCGCGTTACCAGTGATTTACTGGAACTGCGTAATCTGGTTATCGTCGCTGAATTAATTATTCGCTGCGCACAACAACGCAAAGAAAGCCGTGGCCTGCATTACACGCTGGATTATCCGGAAACAGATAACAGCAAACCACCACAAAATACCATTTTGAC
>CAIQND010000596.1 GCA_903873045.1 uncultured Methylococcaceae bacterium
AAGGCGAATCCATGCGCAAAAAAATGAATTCCTTGACTCAAGTTGAACACTTGGAGTAAAAATTCACTTCCACCGATGCGTTAGGTTTTAGGTGTTCAAGTTCGACCAGAATCAGTGTTCAAATTAATCAGAATACGCACTATAAAGACAGATTCAACATACACAAAGGATGAAATTCGTTGTATGAAGTACAACGGGGCAAAGGAAAGTCTTATGCATATTGAGTTAAAACATTATCTAGCGGAACAACTAGAGAAGGATGGCCGCTTCACTAAAATTCAGGTAGAAAAAGTTGTCAAAGCGACTGGCTGGTCGCGGAAATGGAAAAAACCGGATGTTTCAGCTCTATTTAACGGAAAACCAGTAGTGTTTGAAATACAGCTTTCGACCACTTTTCTGGATGTTATTGTTAGTCGAGAAGTATTTTATCTGAATGAAGGGGTCTCAATATTCTGGATATTTAACAGTTTGAACCCTGAATCTTCCCGTGCAACTGAAAAAGACGTATTTTTTAACAACAAATCAAATGCATTATCAATAAATGACCGTTCCAAAGAACTATCGTTAAACGATGGGCAGCTTGTTTTCACAGGTCATTTTAAAAAACCGTACCTTGATCGGAAAACGAATAACATTAAAGA
Source organism: uncultured Methylococcaceae bacterium (assembly GCA_903873045.1). Classification (GTDB taxonomy): domain Bacteria; phylum Pseudomonadota; class Gammaproteobacteria; order Methylococcales; family Methylomonadaceae; genus Methylobacter_C. The sequence continues at coordinate 642 of CAIQND010000596.1, forward strand.
AATATGGGATGAAATGCCTGTAAAATTTGATGATATAAAGTTTGATCGGTTAACGCATAAGCCTTATTTTATTTCATTTGATGGTCAGCACGATCAAGTTATTGCAAAACAACGAGAAATCAAAATCCGAGAACCTATAAAGTTATTCGAAGATATAGTGTTACAGAGTGACCCTGATTATGTATCAAGAAAGGAATGTGCTTCCAAATTAGTGGCTGTTGGTTTGTATGATCAGGATGATTTATATTCAGGATTTTTGAAGTTTGTGAAGGCTTTGTTATCAGTGCGTGATGGTAAGGTTCATTTCCCGAATCAAGACGGAAAATGGGCATGGCTTGCAAATTATGTATGGGATAATCACAAAAGCTATTGGATAGTTTTCCTATTCACTGTCAGTGAATATAAAAGAACCGATATGGTTTTCAATCCTAGCAACGACAAATTGAACAATAAACGCAAAGAGTTCAAAGAAAACAGGAAGCATGACCTCAAATTTCAACAAGATGAAACATATTATCCGCTTCTTGCAGTCCTACTTCCAGAATTAAGAGTTAAGCTGCTAAAAATATAAATGGTGTCAAGTCTTTCAATATCACATTATTTCAAAAGTTTATGGCGTTATACAAATTTCATAGCAAGTAGCCGATTTAGGGGTCGTGGCGTCCAAGATTTTAAACTCTACAAATTCTTGATTCTGCTCTATTGTGAAAGTGCCAATGATTTACCGTAGTGACTTCCGGCTTTACTTCACTCCCAACCTGGCTTATTTTTTGGACACCTATAAATGGATAAAAAAGACAGCATTAAACTGGTTTCCGCAGTTGTATTGCACTTGGTATCCTTATCAACTCAAGCCATAGCCATATTGGAAGAGATCAAGCCTTTAACCGGTCAAGGTCGTTATGTATTCCCTTCAATCCGTGGTGATGATCGCCCTATGTCAGACGGCACCATTAGAACCGCACTAAAAACATTAGGCTATGACAGCGACACGATGACAGCCCACGGATTTAGAGCCACCGCTTCAACCCTACTTAATGAACAAGGATGGAGTCCAGACGCAATAGAACGGCAATTGTGCCACATGCCAAAGGATGCAGTTAGAGCCGCTTATAACAGGGCGCAATACTTGGAAGAGCGCCGCCGGATGATGCAATCTTGGGCTGATTATCTGGACAGCCTGAAGAATGGCGCCTTGGTATTACCATTTAAGAAGATTATTTCTTAAAGAGAAATAGCGCATTTTCTGAATGGCCATTAACGGACTTGATAACTGTCAAATGGTAATCATTCACACCCCGGCTAATTTTTTTCATTACTCATGACTATATGTTATTATTTGAGCTAAAAACAACCCCTTAAAATATGGCACTCAGCGATCACGATTTACGACAACTTGACGGAGAAGTGATTGACTCACTTC
>CAIQND010000597.1 GCA_903873045.1 uncultured Methylococcaceae bacterium
GTTTGCGATACAGAACGTTGCGGTTTTTTGTGGGCGGGTGACAGTCGATTGTATCGTCTGAGAAATAATCAATTACAGCAACTGACCAAAGACCATTGTTTAGCCGATGAAGACACCTCATCGGATTGGTCAGTTAAAAGTGCCAATATTATTACCCGAGCCGTTGGTGCAGATGATAGGTTGGATTTAGACAGTGACATTACAGAGATACGTAAAGGTGATGTTTTTTTACTATGCAGTGATGGTCTGGATAAAGAAATAAGCTTTAAGGAAATTGAACAAATAATGCAGGATTCTGAACCACAAAACCTTGCCAATACGTTAATGAATGAGGTCTTGTCCCGTGGTGCCAGAGATAATGTCACCCTTATTGTAGTAACAGCAGCAACTATTTTCTAACGAGAGGATAAAGCATTGGCTATCGAACCAGATGATTATATAAAAGACATCGACCCTGACAATGTGTGCGGCGATGATTTGCAATACGACCCCGTATTTATTGAACTTGAGCAAGCGATTAAAGGCAAACCCGAACAGCAGATGGGCGATACCGTGGTTGAAGCGGAACCGCCTAACTGGCGTGACATCAAAAAGAAGTCCGAGGCTTTGTTAGCAAGAACCATCGATTTACGGGTATTAGTTTGTTATTTGCGTTCACTCATTGCCCTGGAAGGTTTTTCAGGATTACAAGATGGTTTGACATTGATAAAAACAGCCATAGAAACGCGTTGGGATACGATTCATCCACAGCTTGATCCGGATGACGACAACGATCCTACTGAAAGGATTAATGTCCTGATGTCTTTATGTGATCATGAGACCTTACTTAAGTCACTGCAACAAACGCCTCTTTTGGAATCAAAATTGTTAGGCCGTTTTAATTTTCGGGACATCAGCATTGCTTCCGGAAAATCCACAGCCACCAGCAATGAAAAAGCAGTGAACCAAGCCACGATTGATGGTGCGGTTCAGGACTGTGAGATAAGTCATTTACAAGACACTTTTCAGGCACTAACCAGCAGTCTTGAAAGCATCAATCAACTGGAAGCGGCGGTCACTGATTACGTTGGTGTCAGTGAGGCACCCAGTTTTGCAGAATTACGAGGTTTCCTAAAAGAAAGCAAAAGCTTTTTAGCGACAGCGTTAGAGGCAAGAGGGATTGGTGATGATGAGCCGATAACAGAAGAGGCTTATGAAGAAGGTGAAGCCGTTTCTGTCCTGTCAACAAAATCAATATCCGGTGCCATCAATAATAATCAGGATGTGATTAAAACGCTAAACCTGGTTTGCGATTATTACAAAAAAAATGAACCATCAAGCCCTATTCCCCTATTCATTGAGCGGGCTATACGTTTGGTAGGTATGAACTTTATGGATGTACTAAAAGATTTGGCGCCTGCCGGAGTTGATGAGGCCAAGTTTATTTTAGGGAAGCAACATGATGAAAACAATTAGTGATCTTAACAATAACAAAGACGAGGTTTTAAATGGCACAAAGTAGTCAAAAATTTATAGCACGTAACCGCGCTCCCAGGGTTCAGATTGAATATGATGTTGAATTGTACGGTGCTGAAAAAAAAGTGCAGTTGCCTTTTGTGATGGGGGTATTAGCTGATTTGTCGGGTAATCCGGCTGATCCTTTAGCACCCGTTGCCGAACGTAAGTTATTGGAAATTGATGTGGACAATTTCGATGATCGCTTAAAATCAATGAAACCGCGTGTCGCTTTTAATGTCCCCAATACCTTGACCGGTGAAGGCAATTTAAGTGTCGATCTGACTTTTCAAAGCATGGATGATTTCTCACCGGCGGCCATTGCCAAAAAAGTGGCCGGCTTGGATAAATTGCTTGAAGCACGCACGCAATTAGCCAATTTGATGACCTACATGGATGGTAAAGGCGGCGCAGAAGAATTAATGACCAAAGTCATTAATGACCCAGCTTTGTTGCAATCACTGATTGCCGCACCCAAACCAGAAGCCGGAGCATAAACATGGCTGAGTTAGAAACAACCCAAGCAGCGGCAACCGGTGAAGTACAGGAAGGCAATGACTTTTCTGCATTACTTAATAAAGAGTTTAAACCCAAGTCGGACCGAGCCAAGGCAGAAGTTGAAAATGCCGTACAAACACTCGCCGAATATGTCTTGAAAGATGCCTCCATTGTCTCTGATGACGCGCTCAATTCAATTCAAGCGATTATTGCGCAGATCGACAAAAAAATAACCGAGCAAGTCAATCTTGTTTTGCATCATGACGACTTTCAAAAACTGGAAGGCTCATGGCGTGGCTTGCATTACATGATTAACAATACCGAGACTGATGAGACGCTGAAAATAAAAGTCATGAACATCTCTAAAAAAGAGCTGGGCAAGACTTTAAAGAAATTCAAAGGCACCTCTTGGGATCAAAGCCCTTTATTTAAAAAGCTCTACGAAGAAGAGTTTGGGCAGTTTGGTGGCGAACCTTTTGGCTGTTTGACGGGCGATTATCACTTTGATCATTCGCCACAAGATGTGGAATTATTAGCGCAAATCGCGCAAATTTCCGCAGCGTCACACGCGCCGTTTATCACGGGTGTTGCGCCATCAACCTTAGGAATGGATTCCTGGAGTGAGTTGGCCAATCCACGCGATTTAACCAAAATATTTTCCACACCGGATTATGCGGCTTGGCGGTCATTACGTGAGTCGGACGATGCCAGATACATTGGTATGGCAATGCCGCGCTTTTTGTCACGCTTGCCTTATGGGTCCAAAACCGATCCTGTTGATGAATTTGATTTTGAAGAAGACACCGAAGCGGCTAACAGCAGCAATTACACCTGGTCAAATGCCGCTTATGCGATGGCAACCAATATCAACCGGTCATTTAAATTGTACGGTTGGTGTTCAAGAATTCGCGGTATTGAATCGGGTGGCGCAGTAGAAAATCTGCCGGTACATTCTTTCCCTACCGACGATGGTGGTGTGGATATGAAATGTCCGACTGAAATTGCTATCAGTGACCGTCGCGAAGCCGAACTGGCAAAAGCCGGATTTATGCCGCTGATCCATAAAAAGAACTCGGATTTTGCCGCATTTATTGGGGCGCAGTCGTTGCAAAAACCTGCCGAATATGATGATCCAGATGCCACAGCCAATGCCAATTTAGCGGCACGCTTGCCTTATCTGTTTGCTACTTGTCGTTTTGCGCATTACTTAAAGTGTATTGTGCGTGACAAGATCGGTTCGTTCAAGGAAAGAGCCGACATGGAGCGTTGGTTGTCAAACTGGATTAACCAATATGTCGATGGTGATCCTAAAAACTCGACTGAAGAGTATAAAGCAACTCATCCGCTTGCAGCTGCTGAAGTGGTAATTGAAGAAGTAGAAGGCAATCCAGGCTACTATAGCTCTAAATTCTTTTTAAGACCGCATTATCAACTTGAAGGCTTAACTGTTTCTTTACGGTTAGTTTCTAAATTGCCATCTGCCAAAGGTGGTTAGTTTTTTTGTTTAGCTGTTTGACAAAACGGCTCACTCTTCTATGCCTTAATCCTAATGCATAGAATTTTTCGTAGTATCACTAAAATGTAAGGAGAATGAAATGGCTGTAGATATGTTTTTGAATATGGGCGCAAACATCAAAGGTGAAACCAAAGATGATGCCCAAGCATCGAAAGGTGATATTGATGTGTTGGCGTGGAGTTGGGGTATGTCCCAATCAGGATCGTTTCACACGGGTGGAGGCGGCGGTGCTGGCAAAGTTAATATGCAAGATATTTCATTGACAAAATATATTGATAGCGCCACTGGCCCTATTATGAAAGCTTGTTGTGATGGTACACATATTGACAAAATCGTACTATTAGTACGAAAAGCGGGAACAACTGCGAACAAGTATATTGAGATGACTATGGAGAAATGTATCATTACATCGGTATCCACAGGCGGCAGTGGTGGTGAAGACAAATTGACCGAAAATGTGTCAATCAATTTTGCCAAAGTAAGTTTTGATTACTTCATTCAGGACGATAAAGGTGTTACCGCTGCAAGTGGTCGTTGTGGTTGGAACATAGAAACGAATAAAGCATTCTGATGATGGTTTGCTAGAAGACAATGTCATCGCCCTCTTCAGCAATGCTGTTTGAAGAGGGAGGTTTCTTATGTAGATGTAAAAGGGGACGATTACGCATGAGTGCTAAGCATTATATTCAGGAAGGTAAGCCAGACGAGGCGTTACAAGCGTTACAAGCTGAGGTACGAAAAAAACCTGCTGATCCCAAGCTCCGAACTTTTTTATTTCAGTTGCTTGCTGTACTCGGCGAGTGGGATAGAGCCTTAACACAGTTAAATGTGGCCGGTGACCTGGATGTAGAAACTTTACCCATGGTGCAAACATACCGTGAAGCCCTACGCTGTGAACGGTTACGCAAAGACATTTATTCAGGGCTAAAAACCCCACAGATTTTTGGCGAGCCACAGCAATGGATCGCCTTGTTAGTACAAGCTCTTAAATTAAACGCCGACCAACAACATAAAGAAGCACAGCTTTTACGTGACCAAGCCTTTGAACTGGCTCCCGCAACCGCAGGCACTATCAATGGCGAAGCTTTTGAGTGGCTCGCTGATGCTGATGCACGCTTGGGTCCGGTTATAGAGGCAATCGTCAATGGCCAGTATTACTGGATACCTTTTTCGCAAATTCAGAGCATTCAAATAGATGAACCTGCCGATTTACGCGATGTGGTGTGGATGCCTGCACATTTTGTCTGGATCAATGGCGGTGATGCCGTTGGCTTGATACCGACCCGTTATCCGGATTCAGAAAACAACCAAGACTCTGCAATAAGACTGGCGCGTAAAACTGAATGGACAGCATTGAATGATGAAACCTTTGTCGGTTTTGGGCAACGCTTGTTCAGCACCAATGAAAACGACTATGCCGTGATGGATATTCGTGAAATTAAATTTAATGTGCTATGAGTGACAAGCCATGTCGGGCACATGCTTTTCGTGCCCGACATTTCACAATGGAATATGTTGGGCATTGGACAACGTATCGATATTTTGATTTTGTCCGTTGATAATGTTGGGTAACGAAAAGCTATAGCCATGTAGGGTGCGCCGTGCGCACCTTTGAACAAATAAA
>CAIQND010000598.1 GCA_903873045.1 uncultured Methylococcaceae bacterium
ACGCGGATCTTGCAGAACCAAGGTGATTTCGGCTATCAACTTAAGCCGGGGCAGAGAATACCCTTTAAGGGATATTCTGTACAAGTGTCCAGGCTAAAAGTTGATAGCCTCTATTCTTTAAGCTTCCGCCCCGCTATAAGCCACTAATATTTTTTTCTGGGTATTTGGCAGCATGCCATAAAGCCCCAACTTATGCCTTAATACATTACGGCTAATGTCTAACAACCGCGCAGTCTGAACCTGATTTTCCTCGCAGAATCCAAAAGCGGTTCGAATAATTGTCTCTTCCAACATTTCAAATAGTTTGGGTGGCGCTTGCTCACAAAGACGTTGTAATGCGCTTTCCAAAGATGTCATTGACACGATTGGCTCGGGTTCCAGAATTCTAATGCCGGATAACTGAAAGTCTTCAGGGCGTAAACAATGACTGGGGCAAACCAGAATCGCCCGATGAATGGCATTTTCAAGTTCGCGGATATTGCCTGGCCAATCATAATTCAATAAGGTGACTTCGCTGGCAGGCGATAACTTGATTTCACCGTAACCCAATCGCTCACCGTAAATCTTCAAGAAGTGCCTTGCTAATGGCATGATGTCGCCCGGTCTTTCTCGCAAAGGGCTTAACTGAATGGTTGCAACGTTAAAACGGTAATATAAATCGGCGCGAAAATGAGAAGCGGCAACTGCCTGTTCCAGATTGACGTTAGTGGCGGCAATAATTCTGACATCTACCGGTACAGGTTGCCTGGAACCCACCTTAACCACTTCGCGTTCTTGTAATACACGCAGTAATTTTGCCTGCATACCCAAGGGTAAATCACCGACTTCATCAAGAAATAAACTGCCTTTGTTGGCCGTTTCAAACCAACCCTCTTTACTGGCAAAAGCACCTGTAAACGCGCCTTTTTCATGGCCAAATAATTCACTCTCGATCAGGTTTTCACTCAACGCTGCGCAGTTTAATGCCCCAAAAACATTGTTACTGCGTTTGCTAAGGGCATGAACATGCCGTGCGACAAGCTCCTTACCGGTTCCGGTTTCACCGATAATCAAAACGGTTGCATCACTAGGCGCGATACGCTCGATCTGTTCCAGTAATCGACGAGAAACAGGATCCTCAAAAACCAGAGCAGTCGCACGGACAGACAATGATAACGAACGTGACTGCAATTCATCAAACGCCAGCAACGTCGAGGCTTGGCCTTCTTGTTCATTAGCAAAATTTCTGCCTATAAATGTATCCATAATAATGTACTCGTTTGCCTTGTAAAATCATAATACCAATATCATTGGATTTGGTGGTTATAATAGAACAACCATACTATGTAATAAAACGATATTATTAGATTTGCATATCTTTAAAAAAGATGTATTACCTCATTCGACAAGCTTTTATACTTCTCAACATCGGTCAAATCAACGACTATTCTGTTGCCATGGCAATAACACCTGTTGAATTAGTGTCTTTAAATCAACACATTTCCTTTAAACCCCATCACGTTTCTGAAAACAGACCGCATCTGCTAAAACTGAATCGAAAATATTAGCTGTTTTGAAACAGACCCCTACGTCATTCTTGATATTATTTTTTTGCGATAGCACCGGCCATTTAAAGCAGTGGCATAAAATCTGCTAAAAATACTTAAAAACTTAATCGAGAAAAGTCCATGAAGAAATCAATCCTGTTTGTTTCACTGCTGTTAAGCTCTACGCTAACCTTGGCGGCTGACCAAGCTGCCTCTGTAAGTCCGGTTGCGCCAACAACACCGACACCCGAGGCGGTTCCACTTCCTATGCCAGTTGCGGATGCCAAACCTAAAGAACCGCTGGGGTTTTTTATTACCAGCACAGGATTAGGCAAGGGTGCCGAACTGGGTGGCTTGGCGGGTGCTGACGCGCACTGCCAAAAACTGGCACAAGCGGCGGGGAGCGTTAACAAGACTTGGCATGCTTACTTGAGCACCCAAGCCCTTGACGGGCAACCTTCGGTTCATGCCCGTACCCGTATTGGCTTGGGGCCTTGGCACAATGCCAAAGGCGCGGAAGTCGCCAAAAATGTTGAACATTTACATGGCGACAGTCTGGAAACGGCAAGATTGGGTAATAATTTAAGCAGAACAACGGCGATTACAGAGAAAAGCGAAGCGATTAAAGGTGCCGGGGACAAGCCCAATGAACACGACATTCTTACCGGGTCGCAACCGGACGGTACCGCTTTTACGGATACTGATGACCATACTTGCAAAAACTATACCAGCAGCGCCGCTGAAGGTTCTGCTCAGGTTGGCCATTTTGATCGTACTGGCGGCGGCAATATTTCCTGGAATTCGGCACATGCCAGCAAAGGCTGTGGTCAAGAGAATCTGGTTAAAACCGGTGGTGCCGGTTTGTTTTATTGCTTTGCCATTAATTAGAAATTTGCAACAAGCCAGCGGTTGAAAAATAGAACACAGATGAGACGGATTTGACGGATAGACACAGGTCAATAAATAGCCACTGATTCATAGATTAGAGCAATTTATAATCTGTGAATTGGTGGTCTTTTTTAGAGAGTGTAAATAAAATCCATTGAAACCCGTCCAATCCGTGTTCTATGATTAAGGATAATATCCAAAACAGTTTAAAGCCAAACAATAACATGCAGTCAATAATCAATCACAAGGAAATACTATGGAACGCCGCAATTTTATTCGCTTAAGTCTGGCCAGCGCAGGTGCCGGTTTAATCATACCAACCCTCGCATCGGCTGCCGGTGATGAACAGATATCGGCATCAAGGGATATTTATTATACTAAAGAAGCGCCAGGACGCTGGGCTGGAAAAGTGGCGACCCATTTGCCCACTATTGAATTTGCAAAGGCCGGTGAGATTACCAACGTAAAAATTGTGACACCTCACGAGGTAAAAGGTTACGAACATTATATTGTCAAACATGTTCTCCTTGATAAAAACTATCAGTTTATCGATGAACATTTGTTTGATCCAAGCAAGGATAACGCGGCTATTTCAACCTTTACGCTGACCAATTACAGCGGCACGGTATA
>CAIQND010000599.1 GCA_903873045.1 uncultured Methylococcaceae bacterium
AGTTATCGACATTCATTTCATGCAGGCAATTTTGCCGATGTTTTAAAACACCTTGTTTTGATAAAAATCCTTGAACACCTGAACAAAAAAGACAAACCTTTTTGTTGTATTGATACACATGCAGGCCCCGGTTCTTATGCCCTGAATGATGACTACGCATTAAAAAACAAAGAATTTGAAAATGGCATTGCCGCATTATGGCAACGCACTGACCTGCCTGAAAGCATTGCCGGTTATGTTAATTTGATCAAACAATTTAACGCAACGGAGCAATTAAACCGTTACCCCGGTTCGCCTTTAATTACCAAACACTATTTACGTAAAAAAGATCGCTTGTTTTTGTTTGAACTGCATTCAACAGAAATACAACTATTAAACGAGGCAGTTAGCCATGATAGACGTATCAAAGTATTTCATGCGGATGGTTTAAAAAACGTTATCGGTTTATTGCCCCCAGCCGAACATCGGGGACTGGTATTGATTGATCCGTCTTATGAAATAAAAAGCGATTACGAACAGGTGACCGAGACCTTGATACAAATGCACAAACGCTTTGCTAACGGCACTTACGCACTCTGGTATCCGGTAGTAGAACGCAACCGTAACCAACAACTGGAAAAATCGATAAAAACCAGCGGCCTAAAAAATGTGCAATTATTCGAATTGGGCATTAAAACAGATACCCACGAACACGGCATGACCGCCAGTGGTATGATTGTAGTTAATCCACCGTGGACTTTGGTTCCCGACATGCAACAAGCATTACCGTGGCTGGCTAAGGTTCTGGGTATTGAAGGTGCAGGACAATACCGTATAGAAACACTGGTTAAAGAATAACAAGCACTTATAGTTTTTTTAGCTTGACTAAGGTAACCCCTGATAAATCAAGATGTTTTCGTTAGTCGCGACGAAGGCGTCGCGACTATAGCTCACCATTAGGTTAGCTGTCTAGGTTCAGCTATGATTTGATAGACGTAATATGCCGGTCGGGGTTTGCAACCTCGACCGAAACGTTTAAAAACTTCAATAGCTTTCAAAACGTAAGCAACGACGTTACAAACTCCGTCACGCTTAATTATTCACTTTTAAAAAACAAACAACAAAGGATCGCATGGTCGTTAAATTTATGACTTTTACGCTGGTGGGAGCCATCGGTACTCTGGTGCATTATTCAATACTCTATGCACTGGTTGAAGGTTTTGCTTTCAACCCGGTTTGGGGGTCAGGTTATGGCGCTTTGGCAGGTTTGATCATCAATTATGTTTTAAACTATTCGCTTACCTTCAAAAGCGAACAATCACATACCCAAACCTTACCAAAATTCGCGCTAATCGCCACGCTGGGTTTCTGTTTAAACATCGTATTGATGACCTTATTAACACCTCACCTCTATTATCTTTATGCGCAGGTTTTAACCACAGGCGTGGTGTTGATTTGGAATTTTTTGGCCAACAGCTTTTGGACTTTTAAAAATGAAACCTCGTGAACCGATCCATCTAATCATCAATGCGGATGACTATGGCTACTACCCGTGTATCAGTCTAGGCATATTGGAGGCAGCGACTTCGGGTGCTCTGACGGCGACCGGTATTCTGGCGAACAGCCCTGATTTAAAAACCCAACTGGAATGGCTTGACACTCTTGAAGATCTGGATGTGGGTGTGCATCTTAATCTGACGTTTAGGCAGCCATTAACCGATATCATGGCTGAAAAACTGGCGCGTTGGCAGGGCTGTTTTCCAAGTGCTTATGTCATGAGTGGTTTGATCTTGACCGGTAAAATCAGTATCAACGATGTTCGCTTGGAATGGTCTGCGCAAATCGAAGCCTGTCAGGGAAAAAAATTGCAGTTTTTAAATTCCCATGAGCATATCCACATGTTGCCGGTTTTGTTTCCGTTGCTGTTGGAATTAGCCCGGCAATATGACATTCCTGATATACGACTTACTCAAGCGGAATGGCTTGCGCCTTTTGGCTTTTCGGCGCTGATTCGCAATACGCTAATGCAAGCCATGCAGACCTTTAATAAAACCAAACTTAAAAGTACAACACCCGTATTTTTAGGTCTGAGTCGAAGTGGAAAACTCGATTACTCTTATTTGGAAACGATTTTTTCAACGCTAATTCCGGGGGAAAACTATGAGCTGATGTGTCATCCAGGACACTTTGATCCCCATGAAATTTCAGATCCCAGGCTTTTGTCTTACCATGATTGGGAAGGTGAACTGGCGTTATTACAAAGCCAAAAAGTTTACGAACTGTATGAAAAATTTGGCATCCGCTTAAGCCATTACCAACATTAAAACCATCAGAGCCATGATAA
>CAIQND010000600.1 GCA_903873045.1 uncultured Methylococcaceae bacterium
AAGGCGAATCCATGCGCAAAAAAATGAATTCCTTGACTCAAGTTGAACACTTGGAGTAAAAATTCACTTCCACCGATGCGTTAGGTTTTAGGTGTTCAAGTTCGACCAGAATCAGTGTTCAAATTAATCAGAATACGCACCTAAATAAATTGAAATGGCTATTGCGGATAATCGGGCTTCATTCAGGAATAAATGTGGCTCAGTGATTTTTTTACCCGCATAGGTTAAATCTATGTGGACATGATTATTTTCGATGGCTTGATAATCGCTATCCGGTTTTGCCTGCCAGTAAGCGAGTTTGATCTCAAGATTATGATTGAACTGGTTCAGTATCGGAATTGCGTGTTTAAGGATGTATTCTGGGCTATCTGTCTTGAATAACTCGCTGAAGGCATCATTAAAGATAAGGAGTGCCGCATTAACCTCCTTCTTTTTCTGGGGAAGGTTGTAGCTAATATCTGTCGTTTTGGCAATAAGGGTTTCTACAGTCTGCCAAAGTTCGCCGAGTTCTTTTCCGTGGGTTAATGTATATCTGAAATGTTTCAATACGCCATTGACCAATAGATTAAACAAGTCAATCTGATGGCCTTTTTGTATATGATGAATTTCCAGTAGATGTTTATAGGTCAGAAAACTCTTCAGTTTGTTGGCATCGCGAATGCTGGTGTCTTTTCCTGAGTCAGTATCGACCGGTTCATCAGACGCGCCGGGGTCATCATTTAGATTTCGGGTGTAGCTCTTAGGGAGCGATAGCGAACCCCAACACAGATAGTTACTTGTTTTTGTTGGGGTCCGTACCTCACCCCAACCCACGCACTACTCATGATAAATCCAGAAATCGTTAAAATTTGTTAGGCTCTGCTTCGTTTCGCAAATTATCTTAGGTGGCTGAAGAATAAACCGCTTCGAGCCAATTTGTTAAAGCGGGATCAATCAATTTGTGTTTCGCAATATATCCAGCTAACACACCTCGTTCAGATTCCAATTTAACTTTACCTGAAAAAAGCAAATCATCTATCCGATACATTATTCGTTTGCCGTCAAGCAGACGACTTAATCTTTGCCATCGCTTGATAGGCTCTTGTTCGTCTTCAGCAAAACGCTTAATTTTTATCTGTTCTGACTCTATAACATCAGGTTGAACTTGTAATTTATTTTGTATTTCTTGTTTTAGTTCATTACCAACTTTATCCCGCAGAACTTGTTCACCAGCTTGTTTAGTGGAAATAGTTGATAAAAGAGTAACAATCACCATGTTTTCTTCATGATCACACAATAATTTAGCAATATCCGCAGCCGAAGTCATAACATTAAGCCTCTTGTCGGCTACTAATGACTCAAGTGCTTGAGGATGAAATAAATAATTCTCTAATTCCCAACGATGCAATACAAAAATGCTTTCACCGTAGGGTTTTTTGGATGAAAAAACCTCATCATCAATTTCCCACCACAATGAATCCTGAAAATTCTCATCTGCTAAAAGAATATCTCTATCTACAATGCCAAACGCTTTAAATTGTGAGTTTTCAACTTTTTTCAGAACCAATTGGCAACCACCGTTTCCTCGTGTTTCTGATACCGATTCAAAGCTCAGTTTGTCATTAAATAGTGAAAACCACTTCTCTCTAAAGATAAATTGGTCATCAGTGGACTCCAAATAAATTTTGATACCATCGGTATATTCTTCAACAATTGATTTTTTGCCTATAGTTTTAAAGCTGCCGTTATTCGTCATCGTCATTAAACATTCCCTCTTTAATCAAATGCCCTCCTTTTATCAACCCATCTTCATCAATATCTAAATTTTCAACAAACGATTCAAGTATTTCAGTTGAGTGAGTTGTAGCTATCACGGTAAAGTTCGCATCCTCTCTTGCTGCAAGCGCTTTTAAGGCATTAAACAATCGATACTGCCAGCGGATATGCAGATGCACATCGAATTCATCGATTAACAAAATAGTATTTTTAGTCATGTGCGCACCGATACGCAGAAACAACTGCACTAAGTTTTTCTCGCCACTGCTTAAACGGTCAAGTCGATGTATTAGATCGTCACTTCCGGTTCGCACAATTGCTTCTGGCGGGTCTCGACGAACATCGTCCAAATATTTGTTTCCCCCTTCGAAAACTTGTTTATTAATCAAATCACGGGCTTTTTCAAAGCGTCCATCATCCAGCCATTTTAGCCAAACCAAAAGATTATCCAGAGAATAATTCCAAGTTTCATTGTGCGGTGAGAAGCAATGAACTGGTTTATAACCCCAATGTTGTGGTTGTGTAATTGAACGATCTCTAACTAATTTGCCAGAAAATCCAATTGGTGGAATATCGCGGTAAGCTGAAAAGCTGAGTGTAGTCGGCAAAGAAAAAATGCTTTCACCAAAACTGCCAGGCGAACTGCCTAAGCTGATTTGTATAGCGACCAGCAAGTCAGCAATAAAGTTTTCTGATTTATGTGTTGAAAACGGTTTCAAGGGGTAACCGCTTTGCTGACCGGTAAAGCCCATCCGATACCAATTAGTTACATTATATTTGAGTAACTCTTCTTTATCCCATACCTTGAGAGAAAGGTCTTGCCCCAAACTGCCCCCAAATATAGAAAGCACTATATTGTGATCTTGGCCTTGCCAAAACACCCTGAGTTTTACATCCAATTGGGCGCGCCCCAAGCCCTTGTCCATATCTTCCAAGCCATATTGTTTTGGCTCAGCTTGTCCCAGTAAGCCGAGTAAGCTAGACATGGTATCCAAAATGATTGTTTTCCCTAATCCATTTTTTGATGTCAACAAAAAAAAATTACATGGTTGATTTTTCTTATCAGTGAAATCAACTTCATAGGGTTTATCTTGAAAAGGGCCGATACAATCTAGTGATAAATATAACGGACGAAATTCGTAGATTAATAACTCGTTTGTCATTTGCCTCTCCCTTTATAAGTTACGCAGACACAATTATTGTAAAAGCCAAATTCAGAGGTTTTTAATTTATGTGATTGGAATTCAAAACAAGAAAAGCCTCTTGGGTTTTATAAAACTACAGTTATTGCAGAAGCAAAAATGTCAGATAATTCTTTACCAAGTTCTTCATATAATTCTTTCCTTAACAGCTTATCCTCATTTAACTCGATAACCTTTGCCTCTTCGGCAAAAGGGGTAAGAGATGAGTTTTGCATTCCACACATTATAATCTGGCTATTTTGTGGGGTATCTTCCATAATTAATTTAACGATGCTTTCATAGTGCTGGTTAGCTTGTTCTTGTTGATTCGGTGTATCAATTACTAAAGGAGCGGGTATTTCGTTTCCAACTATATATATTTGCTTGAAAATTGCTATCTGATATGCAAGAGCAGCTCTTGTACTCTCAGCCGCACCACCACTGCCAAATATTTTCTTGTAATCACTGGGGTGTTTTACTCCATTTAAATTGACACCCTTGGCATTAAGTTTATGAATAGACTCAGTTAATGAACCTAAAAATATTGCTCCTAATTCATCTTTTCTTTTGTTATTTAAAAGCAATTTCTGCTCTTTTTTTAATTTCTTTTGTTTGTCACTAAGATTTTTGGATAATGACTCTTTTTGCGTTTTTGTTTCTCCTACATTTCTCTGGACAGAGCGTGAGGCAAAACCATCCACCAATGAATTTAAATTAATTTCCCCTTTATTATTGGCTTTTTTGTATTTGTTATTTATTAATGAAATTTTTTCGCGGACTTCATTAAGCGATAATTGTGCCTCGTCTATTTCGGACTCTAATTGAGATATTTCTCTCACTATAGAACTTACTTGGTCTTCAGCTCTCTGCTTGTCGGAAAGGATTGCAGTCCTGCTCACTAATGAATTGTCTTGTAGTGTTCCGCACAAAGGACATTCAACAACATCTCCTTCAATACATTCAACAGAAAATTGGTAATCTTTTTCTATATCAACAACAGATCTTTTGGCAAAATCTAGTTGATTACTTAAATGATAACGAGTTGATTGTATTTCAGTTAATCTATTCAATACCGCTTCTTGCTCTCTAGCCATTTGACCAAGGTCTTGCTCAATTTCTAAAGTCATTTCTTGAAGCTCACCTTTTGATAAAGCCAAGATATTTTCTGGCACATATTCTTTCACAACGGCTAATGCAGTGTTTATACGTTTAATTTCATCATCTGCCTTTTTTTGCTGATCTTTAAATTCGAATACATCCTCTTCAATGTCAAAATGTTCTTGAGATAAATAGCCCGTATGGTATTTAACAATCGTTGGTTTCCAAGAAGGGTATTGTTCGAGATTTCGGAATGAGTTCCAAGGGGCGGTCCAGCTTCTAAGCTGATCTATATAGAAGGGTAAAAAGTAATATGCAGGGGGGGGAGTTTCAAGTTCTGGATTTTCAGACCTATTGGGAAGTTTAGGCTTAAACTCTAACAAGTTAGCTATATCCTCTGAATATTTACCTGTTATTTTGTAATATTTAGCGTAATCACCATCTTTACGGCCAAATACCATCGTGTTGCTGCTTCTAATAATTATGTATGATTGGTCTGACACTGAAAACTCAAGTAGTGCCTTACAATTCAATGAGTTCCAATTGTCATCAAAACCAGGTTCACAACCTATAGTCCAAAATAAGTTTTGTACTAAGGTAGATTTACCGATGCTATTGTTTTTTCCTGTTATCAGATTGAACCTCTTCTGAAACTCGAACTGATTCGCGGATTTTGTTGTATCTGACACTAGAACTAATCGTCTGAACTGCAAGCTTTTCATGCTCATTTTTCCTTAGATTTCTTATTAAAAGCCTATAATTATGGACGCTCATATCTCTTTACTCGTAATGATTTCATATATTATTGTCGCTTTAACTTCATGGGGTAATCCAATTATATTTTTTATTGAATCACTCAATAGTTTCTCAACGTTAACTATCAATAAATTTATATCAGGACTTATACCAACGTCAGCATTAGCATTTTTCAAAGCCTTTCCTATTTCTCTTTTGATAGTAATTGCTAAAGATGAAGGATTCATTCTTTCCACATATATCCGTTCGACACTATTTCGTAATGGCTTTTTCGTTAGAAAATTTAAACCTAGTTCGGAGGCAATTGAATCAAAATCACGCATAATTTGTTCATTTCCATGAACACTGGTGTGAGTTTGTATCGTCCTTTTTACTTTTTCTGATGTGAGAGCTTTGTTGTTTAAAAGCTCATCCCATTTGGTGTAGTCGTAGGTCACACAACCTTTTCGGTGCAACTCATCTATAAGCGTTCTGTAGATATTCACAGAATTACAACGGCTATTAGGAAAAAGATATTCTACAAGTTCGGCAACTTTTCCTATGACCTGTCTTTGCTGTTCTTGGATTTGAAGTTTTGGAACAACAAACCTAATGTTTGGTGGAAGCTCACTATTTCCTATCTCAGAGTGCAAGGCTGTTTTTAACTTATCTATCGAATTTTTATGTAAATCACCAATTGTAATTACCTCTAAGTCCAACTCTTCACACTTCAGTTGCAATGAAAATCCACAAGAAGCCACTAAATTGATACTTTCTATCTTGTCACAAAAAGACTTATCCGATGCAGACAGAACTATTTTCCCTAGGACAGAGTTTTTTTTGCCTTGTTTTATTTTTATAAGATTGTCGATGTTGTATTTTGGTGTTGAAATATTTTTAATTTGATTAAACTCAAATTTAGCAATATTTACATCAAAAGAATCTGCTATTACGACATCCTCATGAAGTTCCATAAATAGCGCATATTCGCTATTTTCCATCTGACTATCAATAATTCTACACAAAGCCCAATGATATTGATATTCGTATTTGTCGAATGTTGTTGCACCTGATTTTTCTCTCTGAGGCACAGCTAGTGGGTTTTTATTCATAAAATTTCCCTAAAACAAAGGCTCTTCAATAATAAATAGCATGATAAATTTCACTGAATACAGGGAATACATCGGCAATTCAATTTAGAAAGCTATGTTTTTTCCTATGCAAAGCCAAATTTTCTTGAGCCGGAAAAAACTTTTGTGTACTAGGCAACCTAATTTGTTGCCCTTCAAATTGACGTAGGCTATGAGTTGATGACGTTGGCTCAGAAAATGTTGAACTGGTTATTACACGATAATTTTCATCTATTGAAATCAGGCCTCTGTCAAACGCTCTATGCAGATTAGGGCATAAGGCTATACCGTTTGTAACGGTGTCATCATACCCTTCAGAAAATGGCACTATATGGCAAGCATCTATCATTGATACGGAGACAATTGCATCAATACGAAGCCCAGTTATGCTGCAAGTATTATTGTATATTTTTGGAATTTCTCGCTTAAATAAACTTCCTCGAATGAAGACTTCTTCCTCAAAAGCGCTATTATCCAGTTGGGCTTTCAACTTACTGAGTTCTTGTTTATATTTTGCCGCCGGTTCTTCTCGAATGTTTTTTGTAATCTCATCAAGAGTGTTCTGACCGGAGTTTGCCTCGTAACGATATTTAGTTGTGGGAAAATATTCATCCAGTAATAATTGCTTCAAAATCTCCCTACATTCAAAATCATCAAGCAATCGTGAAAGTTCAAAATCAATTTCGGCATATTGAACAGCAGTATTAAGACTAGAAAAGCTTCTCATGGCTGATTTTGCTTCAATCCACTTTTCACATCCAGGATTAGGTTTAAGCCTCCAAAACCCATCACTTTTCATATGGAAAAAAGGTAAAGCGAATATCATGTTATGGTCTGATTCCACCAACTTAGCCCAGTTTGATTTAAAAAAACTTATAAGCTCAGGCGTTATATAAATTTGGTTGGTTTGTAATGGATTGACTTCAAATAAATTAATTACACTTAATAAAAGGATCGGCTTATGCGGTGCGCCACCGTTTTTTCTGTCCCGCCTTAGTTTTTTAAATTTCAGCCGGTAATAATTTAATTCTTTCAGTTTGAAATCGTTCATCCATAAACTCTATGCTGCTAATTCCATATATTCATCTTTTACAACCGTACACGTCCAACAACCGAATCGGCTGCCGCCGCATGAAGGGGTATCCAAATCGGTAATTACCGGACATTCGCCGCTATTCGCTTGTCTGTAAAGTGCGAGCATTCTGTCGTGGTCAAAATTCCATGGTGCAGGATTATGGGTAAAGAGGTACTCCCAAACCTCGTCGGTAGTCCAATGAACAATAGGCTGCAAAACCAGTGCATTGGGAATTTCAGTATGTTGATTAAGTCCTCTACTGTTGTATTGACGGTTTTGAATTTGACGGGAACGATTGCTACTTTCTGCTTTGCGTGTGCCTATCAATAAAATAACGCTTCCATACCCTGATGTAATTTCATCAATTACTTTTCTAACCGGCCTGATTTTTAACTTGGTTGTACACCAGCGAAACCAGCGGTTTGGAGGAGGATAGCCCTTGCCGATAATCAAAGACCAAAAGCTGTCTTGGATTTCCGGTTTGACCAGATGCACTGTTAAATCTAAACTGGATGTTCTAGCGTGCTGCTCAAGTTGCATGAGACTGTTTTCTAAGTATTCCTCTATGTTTGGCGCCTCAACTCGAGTATCGGAAGAAATGATGTGAACAGGTTTTTGTTGTTCGGGCGTTAATGATAGCAGCATTTCATAAACGAGTTGCAATACCAGTGTTGAATCTTTGCCGCCTGAGTAAGCAATAACCCAAGGACGATTATCAGCAAGGAAGTTCTCTCTCAGAATAGCTCTCGTATCGACTAAATAGGCGTCAATGGGTGTTCCTTGTGACTTTGCTATTGTTTGATTCATACCAGTTATTCGCTCTTTGTGAAGGTAATTAATTGAATTTTAACGATTTAGGTTTTTAATAATCATGATCCATCATTGTTATTTTCTTTAAATAACAATGTGTTATATCTAATAACGAAAAATGGGTTCATATGATTGATTCAATTTAATTACTTTTTGCATATCTTAATGTACTGTATTCTACCGAAATTAACTCAAAAATACCTTAATCCTTTAAATAAGGTGATTTCCGGAGAATATTTTACCCGTTTAGGATAGAATTTCATTATCATTTCATCTGTTGAGTACGAACATGCAATCCACCACTGAAACCTTTTTATGGAAGACACCATCTTAATCGACTGTCCGGATTTTGGGGTTCACTATATCTTTAGTTTTCTTTCGTGGACAGCGTTTTATAAGGTCAGTTACCCCGCAGCTTCTTTTTCTACAGGGCCTTGGACATCGGCGGGATCTCCTTCGTAAGGCGTGGCATAGCTGCATTCTTTTTGGGGACAGACTTTTTCGATGCCACGTTTTTTGGTTTCTTTTACCGTTAAAATAGGCCAGCTACATTGCGGGCAGTTTTCTTTAATAGGGGCATTCCAGAGTGCATAACTACATTTTGGATAGCCTGAGCAGGAATAAAAAACTTTGCCGTTGCGTGATTTGCGCTTAAGAATAATGCCTTTTTTACATTGAGGACATTCGACACCGGTATCAGCCGGTTTTTCCAATGGCTCAATATGACGGCATTTTGGATAAGCACTGCAACCGATAAATTTGCCATAGCGACCGTTTTTAAAAACCAATGGCGATTCGCATTCAGGGCAGGCTCTGTCTTCTACTGTTTCTGGTTCATTAGAAGCGTCGGGGTCATCATTCAGATTTCGGGTGTAGGAGCATTCAGGATAATTTGTACAGCCTATAAACCGGCCATTTCTGCCCAGACGGATTGATAGGGGGCTGCTGCATTCAGGGCATTTTTCATCAATGGCTTCTTGGGTGACATCTTTACGCTGGACGCTGGCATCTTTATCCAGAACCATTTCATGAAAGGGCTGCCAGAATGCATGCATTAAGGGAATCCATTCTTTTTCACCTCGGGAAACGGCATCCAGATCATCTTCCAGGTTCGCCGTAAAATCATAATCGACGTATTTGGTGAAGTGTTCCGTCAAAAATTTATTAACGATTCTGCCGACATCGGTAGGATAAAAGCGTTTACTGTTCAGGGTGACATATTCACGGTTTTGCAGGGTCGAAATAATCGATGCATACGTTGAAGGTCGACCTATGCCATGTTCTTCCAGCGATTTTACCAGGCTGGCTTCGCCGTAACGGGGCGGTGGCTCGGTAAAATGCTGGCCGGCAATAATATCATTCAGTTGCACGGGTCGCCCTTCTTCAAGTGGCGGCAAAAAGCTTTCCTTATCGTCGCTTTCCTTGCTGTCATCTTTTCCTTCCAGGTAAACTGCCATAAATCCGGGGATGGCTATGGTGGAGCCGGTTGCCCTGAACAGGTGTTTACCGTCACCACAGCTTAAGTCAACAGCGACCCCATTAAGGGTGGCATGAATCATCTGACAGGCTATGGTGCGTTTCCAGATTAAATCGTACAGTTTGTATTGTTCAATACTGAGCTGGTCTTTTATCTGGGCAGGCAAATGTCTCGGGTAAGTGGGGCGTATTGCTTCATGCGCTTCTTGGGCATTTTTTGATTTGGTTTTAAATAATCGGGGTTCTTTGGGCACATTTTCAGCGCCATATTTTTCCGCAATCAGGGCACGCATATCCTCGACCGCTTCTACCGACAAGTTAACCGAATCGGTACGCATATAGGTAATCAAGCCTTCAGTTTCACCGCCTATATCAATACCTTCATACAGTTGCTGGGCAACTATCATGGTGCGTTTGGTGGTAAAACCCAATTTACGGGAGGCTTCCTGTTGCAGGGTAGAGGTGATGAACGGGGGGGCCGGGTTACGTTTCTGCTGTTTCTTTTCCAGTTTGGCAACCAGTAGCTGGCCGTCTGCGGCGGTTAGTAGCGCTTGTTTGGTAAGTTCTGCCAGAGTTTCATCGGTAATGCTGAATTGAGTCAGTTTTTCGTTATCAAACTGGGTCAGTTTGGCTTTGAAGTTTTGATCCTGCGCCGTCAGTGCGGCATCAATAGTCCAATATTCACGGGTTTTAAAGGCTTCTATTTCCAGTTCACGCTCAACTATCATGCGTAAGGCAGGACTTTGTACGCGACCGGCTGACAGGCCGCGACGAATTTTTTTCCATAATAAGGGCGACAGATTAAACCCCACCAAATAATCCAAAGCCCGTCGTGCTTGTTGGGCGTTGATTAAATTGATGTCCAATTTTTCCGGGTTGGCAATGGCTTCGGTGACCGCTTTCTTGGTGATTTCATGAAAGACCACCCGATGCACCGGCTTGTCTTTGAGCAATTTTTTTTCTCTCAACAGTTCAAGCAAATGCCAAGAAATAGCTTCGCCTTCTCTATCAGGGTCAGTTGCCAGATATAAGGTATCTGCGGCTTTAAGTGCTTTGCTGATAGCCAGGACGTGACGTTGATTGCGGTCAATGACTTCATATTTCATGGCAAAGTCATGGGTAGGGTCAACCGCGCCTTCTTTGGGAACCAGGTCGCGAACGTGTCCATAAGAGGCCAAGACGTGAAAGTCTTTGCCTAAATACTTTTCTATGGTTTTTGCTTTTGCAGGCGATTCTACAATGACAAGATTTTTACTCATTTAAGGTTCAATGTTCAAGGTGAAAGGTGAAGGTTCTTGATTCTAAAGGCAGGTATTGTTTAACCTTGAAGCGGGTGCCTTAATGTAAATAGTTAGGGACCAGGTCGTAGACGATATCTTCCATTCTGGAAAAAGCAATTTCCTCATCAGGCTGGCTAAGTAAAATCATCAACACAATCCATTTTAACTTTTCCATTGAAATTTCTTCATCTTCCAGTGCCATTGCCCGATCAATGACAATTTCCCGGTTGCTTGAGTTTAAAATACCATTATGTTCAAGAAACATAATAAGATTGCGGCATTCAAGGTCAAGCTTTTCTATTTCCTGCGTGCAGAAAATACGAAATGCGGAGGTGAC
>CAIQND010000601.1 GCA_903873045.1 uncultured Methylococcaceae bacterium
CGTTCAACCCACAAAAAACCCGCTGACTGCGAGATTGGGTTGGCTAATTCTCAATATTCCGCCGCCGATACTGGATAAAATACATTTCTGACGCTATACTTGCTAGTTGGCAACTGTCGTTAGAAAGGCTTTCACCGGCCAAGATTGGTAGCCTTGCCGACAGCTCCCAAGTCCTGTAACAGCGTTTTTTTATCATTGAAAGGATTGACCATTAGCCAATGGCCAACCCCAAATAACCCATCAAATTATCTTAATCGTAGGCTCTCAATGCAAAAACTGACGTGTATAATGTGGTACTTTGCCCAACAACGACTGACTTCCTTTGCCATTTTTACACTGGCATGGGTTACGCCCGGCCTCGCGTTGGCGGGCGAAGCCGATATCGTAGTTCCGGATTTAAGCCAAGGCATTTATCTAGGCATGAATGGTCGGGCACTGCTGATGGTCGGCCTCGTGATTTGCCTATTAGGCATGATGTTTGGCTTGTGGGTCTTTAACGGACTCAAGAACCTGCCCGTACACCAGTCCATGCGCGATATTTCGGAACTAATCTATGAAACCTGCAAAACCTACCTGCATACCCAAGGCAAGTTCATCATGCTGCTGTGGGCCTTTATCGCTGTTGTCATCAGCGTATACTTCGGCTGGTTAAAGCCTATCGGTGAAGGCGCTGAAGCCATACTCAACCTCGCGATTATTCTGGTGTTCAGCCTGATCGGCATCGCTGGCAGCTATAGCGTCGCGTGGTTTGGCATCCGCATCAACACCTTCGCCAACTCACGCACGGCGTTTGCAAGCCTGCGAGGGCTGCCTTATGCGACCAGTGCGATCCCGCTCAAGGCAGGCATCAGCATCGGAACGGTCTTGATTGCAATCGAACTGATCATCATGCTCGCCATTCTGTTGTTTGTCCCGGGCCGTCTGGCCGGTGTCTGCTTTATCGGTTTCGCCATCGGTGAATCTCTCAGCGCGGCGGCTCTGCGTGTGGCAGGCGGCATTTTTACCAAAATCGCCGACATCGGTGCCGACCTCATGAAAATCTTCTTCAAGATTGAGGAAGACGATGCCCGTAACCCTGGCGTCATCGCTGACTGCACCGGCGACAACGCAGGCGATTCGGTCGGCCCGACCGCCGATGGTTTTGAAACCTACGGTGTCACCGGTGTCGCGCTCATCACCTTTATCTTGCTTGCCGTTGCCGATCCGAAA
Organism: uncultured Methylococcaceae bacterium; assembly: GCA_903873045.1. Classification (GTDB taxonomy): domain Bacteria; phylum Pseudomonadota; class Gammaproteobacteria; order Methylococcales; family Methylomonadaceae; genus Methylobacter_C. The sequence continues at coordinate 1,210 of CAIQND010000601.1, forward strand.
ATTCAGGTTGACTTGCTCATCTGGATTTTTGCCATGCGTATTGTCATGATTATCACGTCAGTCGTCTCCTATTGCCTAAACGGGCTTATCTCGAAAGCAATATGGGGCAATGCGTTGCAGTTTGACTTTGAGCAGCCGCTCACTAACTTGGTGTGGCTCACTTCGCTACTATCAATCATCATGACCTATACAATCTCGTATGCCATGATTCCTGAACTTGGCGGCAACCCCAGCCTGTGGTGGCAGCTTTCGACCATTATCAGTTGCGGCACACTAGCGGGTGCCATCATCCCGGAACTCGTAAAAATATTCACCTCGACCAAGTCGATACATGTCCAAGATGTCGTCACGGCATCACGTGAAGGCGGCGCTTCGCTGAATATCCTGGCAGGTCTGGTCGCGGGTAATTTCTCTGCCTACTGGATTGGCTTGGCAATCATCGGCCTGATGGGCAGTGCCTGGTTTGTTTCCGGAATGGGCTTGGGTACGGTCATGGCATCCGAAGCCGTATTCGCTTTTGGCCTGGTCGCCTTCGGATTTCTTGGCATGGGCCCTGTAACCATAGCCGTCGATTCCTACGGCCCGGTCACTGACAACGCCCAGTCCGTTTACGAGTTATCCATGATAGAGTCGCTCCCTAACATCAAGGCAGAAATCAAAAAGGAATTCGGCTTTGAACCGAACTTCGAAAAGGCCAAAGACCTGCTCGAAGAAAATGACGGCGCGGGCAATACTTTTAAGGCATCAGCCAAGCCGGTTTTGATCGGCACCGCCGTCGTCGGCGCGACCACGCTTATCTTCTCGATTATATTACTGATCGCCAAGGGCGAGGGCGCGTCGGGTCAATTAAGCATCGAGCAAATCAACGCCTTATTGCTAAACGCCGGATACAATTTCTCGCTGCTCAACCCGCTCTTTTTGCTGGGACTGATCGCGGGCGGTGCGATCATTTACTGGTTTACGGGTGCCTCAATGCAAGCCGTTTCTACGGGTGCTTATCGGGCCGTAGAATTTATCAAAAAACACATCAAACTCGATGCCGATGCGACCCAAGCATCGGTCGCCGACTCCAAACGTGTCGTTGAAATTTGCACCCATTACGCACAAAAAGGGATGTTTAACATCTTTATAACAGTGTTCTTTACGACACTCGCTTTTGCATTCTTAAACGAGTTCTTCTTCATCGGCTACTTGGTTTCAATCTCTATTTTCGGTTTATACCAAGCCATTTTTATGGCGAACGCCGGTGGTGCCTGGGACAACGCCAAGAAAATTGTCGAAACCGAACTGCACGAAAAAGGCACCGACCTGCACGCTGCCACCATTGTTGGCGACACCGTAGGCGACCCTTTCAAAGACACCTCGTCGGTCGCGATGAATCCAATCATCAAGTTCACCACCCTGTTCGGCGTGTTGGCAGTGGAACTGGCTCTCAGCATGAAACACCTCATGACGTTGCGCTTATCACTGGCCGCCTTGTTCTTCGCGGTGGCCATCGTATTCGTGTGGCGTTCTTTCTATCGCATGCGGATCAAAACAGACATTTGAACCGCTTGACGCTATCTTGCTTGATGGTTAGCAAATGACCAAGGGACTGGTCTTTTTTAAATCATTAAAATATGACCTGATTAGCAAGACACTTCAGCCCTCGCCGCCATACCGCCGTGAATGCCGGTATCCAGTACCATGAATGGTAATAAAGCGATGCCGTTGTGCCTTGATTCAGGTGCAATACACGATAAAATTTCATATCCCTGTGACTGAATTCCGGCATCCATGCCAGAATGATCGGGTTGTATCACTGACTGAAGCATCTTGCTAATCAGAAAATATGACAATGAAAGACTTGCCCCCCAATGTCGTTAAGTTAAGCGCAAGTTGTTTAAAAAACTGGCTACCCACTTTAGCCGGGACATTTTTTGTAGGGGCAGGCTTTACGCCTGCCCTTTAATGCCACGATGTTAGCAGGGTAACCGCAAAGGATTACCCCTACAAGACACGGATATCGTTACATAAAAGGCCATCCACGTA
>CAIQND010000602.1 GCA_903873045.1 uncultured Methylococcaceae bacterium
ATCCTTACGCTATGGCAAAAAAAAGCATCGACTGAGTCATTACCTTTCCTAAAGTTTAAATGGCTAAAACAAGGATTAGCAACTATAATGATCAGGTTAGTGGATAGTACTACGCGCTTAATGCGGGACTTCTATTTAATAAATTTTGCATGTTAATCAGCACTTCTCAGAAATTCCTTATGTTATTTTCCTTTTTGTGTTTGATCTAATTTGCAATAAAACATATTTACATTCATTTATTGAGGAAGTTTCATGGCAACAGGTACTGTTAAGTGGTTTAACGAATCTAAAGGTTTTGGTTTTATTTCACCTAGCGATGGTAGTGCAGATGTATTCGTACATTTTTCTGCAATCGCAAGCGACGGCGGTTATCGCACATTGGCTGAAGGCCAAGCCGTCAAATACGAAGTAGAATCAGGCACCAAAGGCCCACAAGCTTCAAACGTATCAGCAGCGTAAGCTGAAGCTACTTTTCGACACACAACTCCGCCTAAATAAATAAGCGGAGTTGTGGCATAGCCGGTTTATCCGGTCAATATCAACTCACCCCCTGAATTTAGGATATGTCTTTTGAAACGACTTTTTGTAGGAAACTTACCTAGCGAGGCCACTGAGGCTTCTGTTCAAGCTTTATTTTCAGAATACGGCAAAGTCCGCTCCATTCAACTTGTTTCCGATATCTTTAGCGGTAAATGTAGAGGTTTCGGCTTTATCGGAATGGAAGGTCACGAAGCCCGAGCGGCTATAGCAGCCCTTGACGGCAATTTATATTGCGGAAAACCTTTAAAAGTTAAATTTGAAGAACCCGCTACAGGTAAAAACGGCAGACGTAATTAACAACACCACCTCCCGCCAAGTACTCACAGCCTTAAGTTAATCAAGAACACCTAATTGACTTACCTTGCCTCTACCAACACGCAAAAATTACTGCATACGGTAACCGTTACGGATTTTAAATAAATTAATAACGTTTTATTTGTAGTGCGACCATTAATGCAAATGGTAGAAGCAAGAAAGGGCTAAAGTATTTTAGCAGAGCTATCAGGGCGACCCACTGGCCGCCCTTCCTAAGCTTATCGACACTATCACCTGTTTTAATCTATCAAGGTTATCAACCTAAAAACGTCAGTTGAACGCCGCCAAAACATCTTGCTTTATCTAAATGCTATAAAAACAATTTAAATAATTTACAAGTACACGCTTTTTTAGTCTAATATATTCAATATTTTTATCTTAAAAACTGCATTTCAAATAGTAGTCAACGTGTTTAATAGTTTTTTATCAAACTAAAAGTAATAATACTGATACAAAAAACAACCCAAGTAGTAAACGCTACCAAAGACCAACCAATCATCTATCCAACCCATGAACTCAGGACGTCCCAAAGGATTTATTCAACCACACCATTCCAAATTACAGGTCTTAGCTCACACTATTGACCTTGCTTTGATTTTGGCTTCGTTATATGTATCATTAATAACATACAGCATCCCCCTGGATCGCGAATACCTTCTGCCTAGCCTTATAACAACCGCACTTTTTGGTATTTTAGCTGAAAACAATGAACTTTATCAAAACTGGCGAGGATCATCCCTGTTCGATGAGTCTCTGAAAATATTTTTTTCGTGGCTGGGGGCCTTCACCTTAGTTATCAGTGGTGTCTATCTCTATGGCACTAAATACAATTATTCATTACAAGCCATAGAATTATGGATTCCACTTGCCCCAACCTGCATCATCCTGACTCATTCAATACAACGCGCCTCCTTATCTTATTTAAGAAGGCATGGCTTTAACACACGATTTTACGCCATACTAG
>CAIQND010000603.1 GCA_903873045.1 uncultured Methylococcaceae bacterium
CGACAGCGGAATCAATTGAAAAAGCACTTCCATAGCAACACCGGCACTGGTCCATAACCACAACAATGCATTCATGGTGGTGGCAAACATGGCCAAGGGCACCGGTTGTCCGGGATTGGCTTTTTTCCATTGCACAAACATCACCAACATGATGGCACACCAAACCCAAGAACCCACAACCAGTAAGGTCGCGCCGATATAAAATACGGCAGGTGCCACCATGGGCGGGTAAAACGTGTAGAGTACCGAGGCTTTGCCGGTCAGCAAAGGAATGGCGGCCAGCACAACACCGACTAAAGTGACCCAGAATCCACACCAGGCCAGCGGCTTATTCCAGAGTGGTTGCTTTAAGGTGGTGGTGGCGATGGTGTAACCAAAACCCATAATAAAAAAAGTCGTGAGTACAAACGCCATCAATACCCCGTGGGTACTGACCGAGGCAAAATAAACACTGGGCGAATCCAGTGCCGGAATAAAGCCGCTACGTTCCAGGACTTGATATTCGCCCATAAAACAAGCCACGATAAAGGCGATAAAAGCCACCCAAAAATTACTTAAGACCAGTTTTCTTGTCGCTGCATCATTCATTGTTTGATCCTCCTTTAACGGGCGATTTTACCGGAGCAATCCAGTCTTCTTTGGCAATAACGGAAATATTGCTCCACATGTGATTATGACCCAAGCCACAAAACTCGTTACACAATAAAGGATATTCGCCTGGTTTGGGAAAGGTGGTGGTTATTTCTGCGACATAACCCGGCACAATCATGGTGCTCATGTTGGTCATGGGAATATGCACGCCATGCAAAACATCCATACTTACCCAGCGAAAGGTTAACGGCGTTTCGGCAGGGACATCAATGTGTTTTGGAAAAAAAGAATAACGCCCGGCAACCATTCTAATAATGATAGCGCCCTTGTCATCCACTTGTACGCCCAGATTGTCTTCTGCAAATTCTTTATTTAAATGCAGACTGGCGGAATCAATGGTTTCAACTTTACTGGGTGGATTAACACCGTGAAAAAAAGCATCAATCGTAATAATGCCGACAAAAAGACCAATCACCAGGAGTGAGAGTGTGATCCATTTTCGTTCCAGTTGATCAATATGAATCGCTTGAAGTTGCGTGAGAAAATCCCGCAAGCACTGCTGATATTTTTGTTTTAATGGTTCTATTTGCATAATGAACCCCTAGCCGCGTGGCAGAAAAACGCCGTAATAAAGAAATAGCCAGGCAACGACCATACCGCCGATAACTACTGACATCAGTGCAAAAGTGCCTACCGGCGGGCTTTCGAGAATACGCTTGCGATCTTCTTCAGTCATTTTATCCATCTCAGTCTCTCTAGTTATAATTAAATTGAACCAATTCCATTATAGCTTGCATGGCAATTTAGATGAAAAGATTAGTGACTTACTGTCGATATTTTTTTAAAACCTAACGGTTTGACCCTGCTTAGGAATGAGCAGAAATATAGAGCCATGTAGAAGTAAAGCGACATTCGATCACCCTCACCCCAGCCCTCTCCCGGAGGGAGAGGGCACTTTATGTTGCTTTACTTCTAAGCCACTCTATAACTTTGGCATCTTGCTCCCTCTTCCTCTGGGAGGGCTGGGGTGACGGAATATAAAGGGTCAAGTTATTTCAACACGTTCCTTAAGCAGGGACAGATAACTTTCCGGGATTACCTCAGTCAAGCTAAAACGTAATTATTCAGTCCCCCTCTTTGAAAAAGAGGGGTTAGGGGAGGTTTTTTAAATAAATCCCCCTCTGCCCCCTTGCTATGCCCTCCCCCTTTTTCAAAGGGGGAGGTGAATACTTACGAACCAGATACTTATAGTGTAAATAGGTGATCGGGTAAGATCACAGCCGCATCAATTACAAAAGGACGCTTTTGCATGACGGTTTTAAATGCAGCGCGTAGACCTTAGGTGATTTCTGCGAAAGAACTTACCCACTAGACGAATCCAATCGCTTGCTTGATTGATTGATTGATTGATTGGCTACCCACGTAAGGCGGGACAGTTTAAAGTTAAGCCTTGCGGCTTGTCCCTGCTTACGTGGATGGCCTTTTATGTAACGATATCCGTGTCTTGTAGGGGTAATCCCTTGCGGTTACCCTGCTAACATCGTGGCATTA
>CAIQND010000604.1 GCA_903873045.1 uncultured Methylococcaceae bacterium
CAAGCTCTTCTTGGCTTAAATGGCGTACATCTTCGCCATTAATCATATAAACCAAATGTTCACAGATGTAACAGGCATGATCGCCAATTCTTTCCAATGCACGAACCGTCCAAAGCACATCCAAAGTCCGGGTAATATTTCTGGGGTCTTCCATCATTCGGGTAATTAATTGCCTGAGGATATTGTCGTATTCACGATCCACTTTTTCATCCATCAAAGTAATGGCAGGCACATTCTGCAAAGTCATTCTGGCAAAAGCATCCAATGCATCATGCAGCATTTTTTTAACCAAATCAGCCATGTGCTCCAATTCATGATGAGGGATTTTGCTTTCATTACCCGATAACTGTATCGCCATTTCAGCAATACGTTCAGCCTTGTCGCCGACGCGCTCAATCTCGTGAATAATTTTAATCACCGCAATCAACAGCCTTAAATCAAAAGCCGTCGGTTGGCGCAATGCTAAAATCTGGGTGCATTCCTGATCAATAGCCACTTCCAATGCATCAACATCATCATCCTGCTTGATGACCTGCTCAGCCAATTCCATATTACTTGTGGTGTAAGCTTCAACTGCCAGTTCTATTTGGCGCTCAACCAAACCACCCATCATTAGCACTTTATTGCGTATATCTTCCAGCTCTTGATTAAACCGCTCAGATATATGCTGCCCTATTTTACTGTTGTCCATTATTTTCTCCTGATTATCCGTAGCGCCCGGTAATATAATCTTCTGTTTGTTTTTTTACCGGATTAGTGAACAATTCACTGGTGGTGCCTATTTCAATTAATTCACCCATATACATAAAAGCTGTGAAATCAGAAACGCGGGCAGCCTGCTGCATATTATGCGTTACAATGACTATTGTATATTTTTCTTTAAGCTCATTGATTAATTCTTCAATTTTTAACGTTGAAATAGGATCCAGTGCAGAGGCCGGTTCATCCAGTAATAACACTTCAGGTTCTATCGCAATCGCTCTGGCAATAACCAAGCGTTGTTGCTGTCCGCCTGACATGCCCAAGGCATTGTCATTCAGGCGGTCTTTCATTTCATCCCATAACGCGGCACCGCGCAAGGCATTTTCAACCGTTTCTTCCAGTACCCGTTTATCATTAACGCCCTGAATGCGAAGACCATAAGCGACATTTTCAAAGATAGACTTTGGGAAAGGATTGGGTTTTTGAAATACCATGCCGACGCGTCTACGCAAAGCCGCTACATTAACGGATTTGTCGTAGATATTCTCACCATCCAACAAGATTTTACCGTCAATTCTGGCGCTATCAACCAGATCATTCATGCGGTTAATACAACGTAATAACGTTGATTTACCACAACCACTGGGGCCGATATAGGCGGTCACTTTTTTCTTGGGCATTTCCATGTTAATACCATGTAATGCCTGCTTATCGCCGTAAAACAGGTTTAAATTTTCTACCTTGATACACGTTTCATTAGGGAGTTGCGACTCTTCTTTGCCGCGTAAAACAGAACTCATATCGATTGTGTGTGTACGTGCTTGTTGTTCCGACATTTATTTAACCTTCCAGTGCGCGATATTTTTCTCGCAGATTATTTCTTATGACAATTGCAGCCAGATTAAGTCCTATAATGACCAAAACCAGTAATAATGCTGTCGCATAAACCAAGGGTCTCGCGGCCTCAACATTGGGGCTTTGAAAACCGACATCATAAATATGAAAACCCAGATGCATAAACTTTCTGTCTAAATGCAAAAACGGGAAATTCCCATCCAGCGGTAAAGTGGGAGCCAGCTTAACCACGCCCACCAACATTAACGGCGCCACTTCGCCTGCGGCGCGTGCAACCGCCAGAATCAAACCGGTCATCATGGCGGGACTGGCCATTGGCAGTACCGTCAGCCATAAGGTTTCCAGTTTAGTCGCACCCAACGCCAGACTGCCTTCGCGGATTGAACTGGGAATACGTGCCAAACCTTCTTCCGTTGATACAATAACCACCGGTAACGTTAGTAAAGCCAGCGTAATGGAAGCCCACAACAATCCCGGTGTACCATAAACCGGTGCCGGTGCAGATTCAGGAAAAAACAACTGATCTATGTTGCCGCCCAAAATATACACAAAAAAGCCCAAGCCAAATACCCCATAAACCACAGAAGGTACGCCCGCAAGATTGTTGACCGCTATTCTGATTAATCGGGTCGTGAAGCCTTGCTTGGCATATTCACGCAGATAGACCGCAGCAATAACGCCAAAGGGCGTAACAATCACCGACATCATCATAACCATCATCACGGTACCGAATATCGCCGGAAAAATACCGCCCTCGGTATTGGCTTCACGCGGATCATCAGCTAAAAATTCAACCACCTTGGTGCCATAGTGAACTATTTTATCAAATAAACTCATGGCATTGGGCTGAAAAGCTCTAACCACTTTGGCTAAAGGAATTTCCAGCGTAGCGCCGCTTTCGGTTGTGGCAACCAGGCTATCACGTCTTATTTTTTGATATAAGGTGGCTAACTGGGCTTGATACTGTTTATAGTCCACTTCATAACCGGCCTTTTCCGCTGCAATCGCTTGCTTGGCGGCATCATCCAGTTTATTTTGCAATTCCAGTTTTCTTTGTTTAAGCCTTAGTCGTTCCAACGCATAATTTATCGCGCCAATTTCCTTTTTTTCTAAATGCGCTATTTCCTTAAAAACAGCTAATGCTTCGTCTATCTTGGTCTGAAGAACTGGCCAAGCCTGTGTCCCTGTGGCAATCGTTTTATGATCCTCTTTAACTTCAAGCAACTGTCCATAAAAATTACCCCACTCGCGGCGCTCAATCACCATCATATCAACAGGATGACTGTGCTCCTTTACATTACGCGCCTGTATCCAGAGAAAGTCAGTGCCTGTCAAATCACGGTTACCGGTTTTAATTAAATACTGCACCAGGGTTTCTTCATCATCGGCCATTTTAAAGCCGGTTGATTTAGCCATTGCAGCGGGCGTTATGCTGGTGTCCACTTTTTCGCCGATAATTATCCGGGACTGCTTGCCTTCTTCCTGATAACTGAAACGGGTCACTTGATGCGGCCAGAAATGTCCTACTCCGCGCACGGTGACCAGACCCAGCACCCCCACAATCATAATAAGACAGGTACTGACTGCCGCTGCATTGAGCCATATCCAGGGGGCTCCACTTTTAAACCATAACTTAATCATAATGCGCTACATTTTTTGGGTAAAGGGAAACACAGGCAGTCGCCCTATTAAGCCCTATCAAGGGCGGCACTTTTAAACCATACAAAATCATAATGAACTGTATTTTTCGCGTAAGCGCTGGCGAATGATTTCGGCCAACGTATTAAAAACAAAAGTAAACATAAACAACACCAGAGCGGCCAAAAACAATACCCGATAATGCGTACTGTCCACTTCAGATTCCGGCATTTCCACGGCAATATTGGCGGCCAAGGTACGCAAGCCCTGAAAAACACTTAAATCCATGACCGGCGTGTTCCCTGTCGCCATTAATACAATCATGGTTTCACCGACGGCACGACCCAAACCGATCATAACCGCCGAAAAAATACCGGGACTGGCCGTTAATAACACCACCTTAATCATGGTTTGCCAAGGTGTAGCACCCAAGGCCAAAGAACCCACGGTTAAATGTTTGGGCACACTAAAAATAGCATCTTCAGCGATTGAAAAAATAGTCGGTATAACCGCAAAGCCCATCGCGATACCCACCACCAGTGCATTACGTTGATCATAGCCGATACCCAGTTCGGTTTTAAACCAATCCCGTAACGTACCATGAAACAAGAAAGATTCCAACGGCACGCTCACGCTAAAGGCAAACCAACTGCTTAACAAAATAACCGGTATTAAGACTGCCGATTCCCAGCCTTCGGGAATCTTCTGCAGAAAAGATTTTGGTAAATACTGCCAGGCGAAAGCAAATAACATAACCGCTAACGGAACCAGCATCAGCAAGGCAAACAACCCAGCCAAATACTCTTCAATAATCGGTGCCAACCATAAGCCTGCCAGAAACCCCAAAATAACCGTAGGTAAAGCGCCCATTAATTCAATGGAAGGCTTTACATATTGACGCATTTTGGACGTCATAAAATAGGCGGTATAAATAGCGCCCATTAAAGCCAAAGGCATGGCCACCAACATGGCATAAAAGGCGGCCTTTAGCGTACCAAAAACCAACGGTGTTAAGCTGTACTTAGGCTCAAAGTCGCTGTTTGCCGAAGATGACTGCCAGATATAATCCGGCTTGGGATAACTTTCGTACCAGACTTCTTTCCAAAGCGAGCCTAAAGAGACTTCTGGATGCTCATTATCCACTTTCCAAAAGCTTATTTTACCATCGCCGGACTCTACCAACACCGCATTGGCTCTGGGTGACATGGCCGCTGCAACAGGCTGTGAATGAGTAACCGTCTCTTTAATCATTTCCCGTTCAGATGTCGAATGATAAACGCCCAGTGTGCCATCGGCATCAACCGTCATAAAACCTTTACGTCGCTGTTCCGGATTAATCGACATAACCGCTTTATCAGACACTTTAAAGACTCTGATTTTTTGCATGGCAAAGTGGTTTAACTTGTCTCTCACCTTGCTCCACTGAGATACCAATCCGCTGGAATCACCAATCATTAAGGACAGGTCGCCGTTTAAAAACGCGACACTGGTAACCTTTTGTCCGGCCTGAATAATATTTTGCTCTTGGACAAGCACAGGCGCACTTTTATCGTTAATATCAAACAAACCCAACTGTCCGTTACTGCTTAACAAATAAAGATTATGCTCCTCTTTATCAATCAAAATATCGGTGACATCCTTGGCCGCATAATCTAAAACCGCATCCGTTCGGGTTACCGCCGCTTCATCCGCGAACAAAGATTTTTCTTTTTCAAAATGGCTCAAGCGAATTTTATCGCCTGTTTTTGCAATGATGGTACTGGCATCATCACCGATTTTAACGGCAATTTTTTCTAACGGCGCACCTGACTCATCTATCACCAAAGGCGCTTCGCCCATTGGATAGGCTATTGAGGGTGTAATCAGGCGGACGTTATTGGGATAGGTGACTTTATATTGGTGTTTAACAATAACCGCTTTGCCATCAGACAAACCGTAAATCACCGCACCTTCATTGTTGGGACTGCCCTGGGCAAAGCTTACAATATGAGTGCCTTCGGGTATTTTGACGGTTTCCTTTAACAGGGTTTTTCCGGTCGCCACGGCAAAAAATATCACTTGCCCGGTGTCGGTAAAGCGGGCGGCCACTTCATTTTGTTCTTCCACCCCCAATAATACCGTTTTACCTAATGCCTGTTCAGGTACCTCATATTGACTAACGGCCTCGGCGGTTGCCGACAAAAACAGAGGAAAAACCACATACAGCAGATAAAAGAAAATCAGCGCGATAGCAAAGATCACACCGAGTCCACCCACGACTACACCGTAGCGGGCTATTGCGTCTTTTAACAGCCGCCAGCGCTCATGGATGCCACCGGATGTTTGGTTTATGGCTGAGGAATATTTTGATGGACTGTTTATTTCAGACATAGGGAAAATATAAAGATAGAAAGGTAGCAATGATGTAACAAAAATCAAAAAAAACGGCTGAGATTGAATAATCAAACCCCAACCGCCCTGTTTTTTGGCATTAACCTGTGTACACCGAAAGGTGAATAATCAGTTAATCCAGACCAACATCCCTGTCGATGCAGCCCGGTAAGTCGGCATTTACAACACCGCCACACGCAGGTCTGTTGATTATTATTTAAGGGTAGTCAGAACTTTCTCAACAATTTTTGCTGGTAATGGAATATAACCATCTTTTATGACAACTTGTTGACCGGCTTTAGATAAAACCATTTTTATAAATTCGTTTTCTAAAGGCGCTAACGGTTGATTGGGTTTTTTATTAACATAAACATACAAATAACGGGTTAATGGATAAGTGCCATTAAGTGCATTTTCAGGTTTTGCGTCAATAAAAGGTTGGCCTGCTTTTTTAGCCAACGGTACCATTTTAACACCGGATGTGGTGTAACCCATGCCTGAATAACCCACACCATTAACTGATGAAGTCACCGACTGAACGACAGATGCCGAACCAGGTTGCTCATTGACGTTACTTTTAAAATCACCTTTACATAAAGCGTTTTCTTTAAAGTAACCGTAAGTACCGGAAACCGAGTTACGTCCGTATAACTGAATGCTTTTTGAGCCCCATACTGCAACGCCTGCGTCACCCCATGTTTCGATATCAGTTTCATGACCACATTTACGGGTAGAAGAAAAAATGGCATCAACTTGTGGAATAGTCAGACCTTTAATGGGGTTGTCTTTATTAACCAACACGGCCAGCGCATCAATAGCAACAGGCACTGCGGTAGGCTTGTAACCGTATTTATCTTCGAAAGCTTCCAACTCGTCATCCTTCATCTCGCGACTCATAGGACCCAGGTTTGATGTGCCTTCTGTTAACGCAGGCGGTGCGGTAGAAGAACCGGCTGCCTGAATCTGAATGTTAACATTAGGATATTCGCGGTTGAACTCTTCAGCCCATAGCGTCATCAAATTTGCCAGTGTATCAGAACCCACACTGGACAAGTTGCCCGCAATACCGCTAGCTTTTTGATAGTCAGGTACGCCTGCATCAACCGTTTGTACTGCGTTTGCAGTACCACTAACCAATGCCGCAGAAGCAAAACCCATCGCAGCTATTAGCGATTTTGTCTTAAAAGATAATTTCATTGTCAAATCTCAAAGTTAATTATTGTGGAACTATTATGTACATATAACATAACAAGAATATGAATGTTTTATGACAGTATTATGACAACATCATAATACTGTCTATATTCCTGTACTCAACGCAGAGATTAAACACTCATTAAGAAGAATCTTCGGGGAATTTTTTGGGACAGGTAATATACATAAGCTCGGCAATGCCTGCCTCGAGATAAGACCAGTCATTGGGCATTTTCAACCTGACCAAAGCCGCTGTAGGCAACAATTTATCACTATCCGGCAAGTGAGCGGCTCCGACCAGATAAATCAGCAAATCTTCCAGTTCAGGATTATGCCCAACCAGTAAAACCCGCTTGGCTTCCAAGGGACATTCAGCCAGTACCGTTTTCAGACGCTCAAACCCCTCCTGATACAAGCGCTTATCCTCAACAATAATCAACCCCGAAGCGGCAATGGCTTCATGCACAATGAGCGCCGTGGCAAGCGCTCTTTTTGCGGGCGAACTGATTATCCAGTCGGGTATAAGATGTTGTTGATGCAAGCCCTCGCCGAGGCGCTGGGCTGCGTGTTTTCCACGTTTTTTTAAAGGCCTGTCAAAGTCGTCAACAGCAAGATCACGATCAGATTTAGCATGCCTTAGCAACCATAATTCTCTGTTCATTTTATTACTACCTGTCTGTTTTTTTTCGATAACTCAAAAAAAGTATTACAATAGCAATTTATTGTTACAATGTCATTAAATCTTAATACTACCTTGTTATTATTAGCGGATTAGCAATAACTACAAATCCCAATTGACTCCAAATCAATATGCCCTTACAATTTGACTTTCCCGCGAGCTTAACGGCTGAAAAATTTATTGCCAAACTAAGCAATAATGCTGATGTAGAACTGGTCTCCAGACAGTATTCCCTAAAAACTTACTATGACAGTTTTGATTGGCGACTTTATAAAAACGGCATCACCTGCGAATTTAACCGTTCAAAATCAGAGTCCCGTTTACTCCTAAAAAACCTCGGCACTGACCTGATCCTTGCCGGTACAGACATCAAAGAAGTGCCCGCTTTTAGTCATCAATTCCAAACTGAAGACACGCGCAGCATTCTTGAACCCTTATTGGAGATGCGTGCTTTATTACCCGTGTGTAATCTTGATTATGAAATTTATCATCTCAATATCATTAATAACGATAAGAAAACCATCGCCCGCTTAATTTTAGAAAAACACGTTCTGTTTAATAATCGCGTTACTTTGCTGCCAATTAAAGGCTACGATAAAGCCGCTGAACACATCAGCCAGACCTTCACCACCCAACTCAATTTAACACCCACTACCCACTCATTGCTGATTACCGCTTTAAAATTGCAAGGCCGTAAACCTAACGACTATTCATCAAAAATGGCTATCAACCTCGACCCGGTCATGCGTGCCGATATTGCAGCCAAATATATTTTTAGCTACTTGCTAAAAGCCGTTAAAGATAATGAACAAGGTACCATTGCCGATACCGATAGCGAGTTTCTGCATGATTTTAGAGTTGCCGTGCGCAGAACGCGTGCCGGACTCAGCCAACTTAAAGACGTATTACCGGAATCCATTAACGCAACTTATGCCGATTTTTTTTCCTGGCTGGGACAAATCACCAGCACCACCCGGGATTTGGATGTTTATTTGTTAAATTTTGCAGACTTTAAAAATGGTTTGCCTGCATCAATCCGCGAAGACATCAACCCGTTACATGATTTTATTCTCGCCAAACAACAAAATTCCCAAAAAGAACTGGCAAAAAAACTGCGCTCTGCTAAATACTTAACCACCCTATCCGAATGGGAAAGTTACCTTAAGGCACAGGCTTTTTTAAAACCGGTTGAAGCCAATGCAAGACTGACCATTAAACAACTGGCGGATATAAGGATCATGAAAAGTTATAAACGGGTATTAAAAGAAGGCAATGCCATTACCGAAGAATCTCAAGATGAATCATTACATGACTTAAGAAAATCTTGTAAAAAATTACGCTACTTGATGGAATTTTTCCAAAGCCTGTATCCCGAAAATCAAATAAAACACTTCATTAAAAACCTGAAAGGACTACAGGAAGTTTTAGGCGATTTTCAGGATTATGCAACTCAGGAAATCACCCTTAAACAGTTCAGCGAAGAAATGCTAAAACAACAGATACCTGCCAATACCCTGTTAGCCATGGGCGTATTAATTCAGAATCTGGATACGCTAAGAACCAATGCCCGCAAAGAATTTTCAGCAAAATTTGCAACCTTCAAACATGAAGAAAACCACGCGGCATTTAAAGCCATGTTAGCTGCTAAAAATTAAACCCGAGTAGCCAGGATTGCAGCCAATACACACTAATGCCGTTAAGTTAAGCGCCTGTTGGCAAGATAATCCGTTGGCTGAGCGGAGCCGGCAAAATCGCTTCGACTCCGCTCAGCGAACGGCTTATTGCGTAGGCCGGAATAAGACCACCCAAGCGTAGCGCGTGGTGGCGTTTCCGGCACACGCCTCGTACCGGATGCCGGAAACGCTTATTCTCGCTTGCGCTCGAAAAGCCTTATTCCGGCCTACGTCGCTGTTGACCGTCCGCAAGTTTATGTAGTGGCGTTTCCGGCACACTTGTACCGACAAGATTAAAATTATTGCCGGAGCCAGAAGAATTATGCAGGGATAGCTTTTTTGGCAGAAAATGAGGGAATCATGTCATTGTGCAAAAACAAAAATATAGAGAGAATAATCCCACTCAATAATTAGAGAATGATGG
>CAIQND010000605.1 GCA_903873045.1 uncultured Methylococcaceae bacterium
CCTAACTTTATGATAAAAATTCTGGTTCTTTATTTCTCCCGCAACGGCGCAACCGCAGAAATGGCTAATTATATCGCTAGAGGCGTGGAGGCCGTAACCGGGGCTGAAGCGGTTCTGAGAACGGTGCCGGATATTTCCAGCGTTTGTGAAAAAACGGCAGCGAGCATTCCCGCCCACGGCGCTATCTACGCAACGCTTGACGACTTAAAGCAGTGCGATGGCCTGGCTCTGGGCAGCCCTACCCATTTTGGCAATATGGCAGCACCGTTAAAATATTTTATTGATGGCACAACCGAGATCTGGTTTTCCGGCGCCTTAATCGGCAAACCAGCGGGTGTATTTACCTCAACCGGCAGCCTGCATGGCGGACAGGAAAGCACTTTATTAGCCATGATGCTGCCACTGTTGCATCACGGGATGCTTTTATTGGGCCTACCTTACACGGAAACTGCTTTGCGGGAAACCACATCAGGCGGCACACCTTACGGCCCAAGTCATTTGTCTGTCGAGCAGACAGGATTAACTGATCATGAAAAAAAACTGTGTCTGGCACTCGGAACACGTTTGGCTAAAACGGCACACCTTTTAAAACAGCTATAAACCAAGATTCATGAATATAAAACCGATCTATTTTCATTCTGTTGCCTTGGCTGGTTTTTTGGGTCTATTTGCCTTATTAATGCTATGGAATACGGTGTTAGTGCCCTCATCCGGATTTCCTGTTGCGTTAAAACTGTTAATAACCGTAACTCCGTTGTTATTGCCATTGCGCGGCTTTTTAAACCGCAACGCCAGAAGCTGTAACTGGATGGCTTATGTCAGCATGATCTATTTTTTACATGGATCAATAGAAACGTATGCAGGCACCACTGATCGCCTGTATCCCTTTTTGGAACTTATCCTCAGTGTCATGCTGTTTTTGGGCACAACACTCTATGTGCATTTTTCAGGAAAGCAGGGATGACCCTATCAAAGCAACTGCCCTTACATTTTGAGTTTAGGGCCAATCAGACTTTTGATGATTTTTTTCCCGGGAGTAATCTGGAGATTATTACTCACTTAAAAAAAAGTATCCAAGGTAACGGTGAGCGGCAAATTTTTATTTGGGGTCAATCCGGTCTAGGCAAAAGCCATTTGCTACAAGCTTGCTGTCATCAGGCTCAAAGCCGACAACTCAGCTCTTTTTATTTTGCCTTGTCGGCTTTAGAGCTACCTGATCCGGATTTATTAAAAGATTTGGATAAGTTTGATATTGTTTGTTTTGACAATATAGAATACATCGCCGGTAACGAAATATGGGAACTGGCTTTTTTTAATTTTTATAATCGGCTTCGCGATCAGGGGCATTCGCTTATTTTGTCGGCATCCAGTCCACCCACTGAAATTGCTTTCCGGTTACACGATCTTAAAACCCGACTTAACTGGGGACTGACGTTAAAAATCCAAGCCTTATCGGATGACGACCGGATCACTGCCTTAATTTTTAAAGCCAACCAAATGGGCTTCGAAATATCGCCTCAAGCGGTGCGTTTTTTACTGACACACTATGACCGAGATTTGTCTTCTTTATGGACGCTGCTAACAAAGCTGGATCGGGCATCATTAGCGGCCAAACGTAAATTAACCATTCCCTTTTTAAAGCAAATTCTGAGCGCAGAATCCCGTGACGACTAAAGTTCTTATTATTGGCGCGGGAGCGATTGGCGGATTTTATGGCGCATTGCTGGCAAAAGCCGGTGCAGAGGTTGCTGTCGTTTGTCACTCTGATTACGATCATGTCAAACAACAGGGTTTTATCATTGAGAGCTATATCTTTGGAACTTGGACATTTACGCCGTCACACGTTTTAAAAAGTGCTGCCGACTATCAAGACACAGCCGATTATGTTTTACTTTGCACCAAAGTTATTCCCTCTATAGATCGAGTAGCGTTGATACGCCCGGCAGTGACCGCCAATACAGCGATTGTATTTATCCAAAATGGCGTAGAGATCGAACAGGAAATTGTTGATGCTTTTCCTGACAATGAAATTATTAGTGGCCTGGCCTATATTTGTAGCCATAAAACAAAGCAAAGTAAAATATTGCACCAGGCTTATGGGAGACTGACTTTGGGCGCACTACCGAGCTATGTCAGCCACAAAACGGCAAGACTTTGTAAGTTATTTGAACAAGCGGGTATTGAATGTAACGCGACCGAGAACATTGTGACCGAACGCTGGACGAAATGTGTCTGGAACGCTCCGTTTAATCCCTTATCGGTATTATCGGGAGGATTGTCAACGTTAGATATCCTAAAATTCCAAGAACCTTTTGTGCGTTGTATTATGCAGGAAATTTGCCTTATAGCCGAAGCGGTCGGACATCGACTGCCTGACACTATAATTGATGTTAATATAGCCATTACTTACGGTATGCTGCCGTATAAAACCAGTATGCTACTAGATTATGAAAATGGTCGCCTTATGGAAACCGAAGTGATACTGGGTAATGCTTTACGCGCGGGCAAACGCGCAGGCTTAAACATTCCTTATTTGGAATCTATCTATGCGTTGATGAAGCTCAGGGAATTGAAACTTTGCGTGTAGCATAAAAGATATAATCCGCTGTATAAGCCACCCGCTTCTCTGTTCCCAAATGATTTGAGTCACATCCCGACACCGGTGATAATCCTCCGTGAGTATTAATCCGGTTAATAAAACGCACGTCTGAAAACAAACCATCTCCCTTATGCGCGACTACCTCAACAAGTAACCAGGAAATAGAAGAATCTGGTGCGACATCAATTTTATTCAGTGCCCGACCAGCAACCCGACTTCCTTCTTTATACTCCCATACGGGGCCAACATAATGATCACCAACAATCTGCCCTTGCGCATCAAACAATTTGGCGTCAGGCGCTTGTAACTGCCATGAATAGATACTGTTGTTTAGTGTGCATTGATAAATCTGGTCGCCTTTAGCATGAGTTGTCAGAATCGGACTACTTCCAACTGGGGGTTTAATTTGCTCTGGTATAGAAACATCCGCGCAAACAATTGCAGGAAACAAAATCCATAAATGC
>CAIQND010000606.1 GCA_903873045.1 uncultured Methylococcaceae bacterium
ATTAATAATCCGTTTTTTAAAGAGGCCATCATGAGCTGGATTAATAGGAAACAGAATGCTGTTCTTGGTATTGATATCAGTTCAGCCGCTGTAAAGTTACTGGAATTAAGTAAATCAGGTGGCCGTTACCGAGTTGAAAGCTTTGCGGCAGCTCCTTTAAAACAAGATCCTCTTATTGAAAAAAAAATTGCCCATGTCGATACAATAGCCGAGGCTATAAAAATTGCTTTACTACGATCCCAATCCAAGCTAAATCAAGCGACGGTTGCCGTTTCCAGCTCTGCGGTAATGACAAAAATAATCACTATGCCAAGCTCATTGTCTGATGTTGAAATGCAAGATCAAATTATAATTGAAGCGGATCAATATGTTCCTTTTTCGCTTGATCAAGTTAATTTTGATTTCGAAATACAAGGGATCAATGACAATAATCCCGAGTTGGTTGATGTACTACTTGTAGCCTCCAGAAAAGAAAATGTTGATGACCGAATTGAGGCATTAGTAAAAGCCGGGTTAAAAGCCAGTATTATCGATGTTGAAACATTTGCTATGGAAAATGCTTTTAAATTATTACCCGACCCTTTTAAAAACTCAACCGGCGCTAAAACAGTAGCCATTGCAGACATAGGGTCAACTATCTCAACCTTGACAATATTGCATGGTGGCCGTGTTTTATATACACGGGAACAAGAATTTGGCGGCAAGCAATTAACCGAAGAAATTCAGCGGCGCTACGGACTTTCTTATGATGAAGCCGGTATGGGAAAAAGACGTGGCGGATTACCTGAAAACTATACTGAAAATGTACTTGACCCCTTTAAAAGAGCAATGGTCCAGCAAATCCAGCGATCATTACAGTTTTTTGTATCCTCAAGTGTCAATATAGCCATTGACTGTATCATTCTGGCGGGTGGTTGTGCATCCATTCAAGGCGTTGATAAATTAGTTGAAAGCAATTTAGGCGTACCCACTTATATTGCCAACCCTTTTATAGATATGACTTTTTCGAATAAAATAAACCCGGATGCTTTATACAGTGACGCACCAGCAATGATGATTGCTTGTGGCTTGGCATTAAGGAGTTTTGATTAATGACAAAAATTAATTTACTGCCGTGGAGAGAAGAACTACTTAAGAGAAAACAGAAAGCTTTTTTAAATGCCATCGCGCTATCGGTTTTGGTGGGTATTATTATACTGGGCTTGCTTCATACCTATATCGCTGGCTTAAACGCCTATCAGGAACAAAGAAACCAGTTACTGATATCAGAAATTGCCGTGTTGGATAAAAAAATTATAGACATCAAGATTATTGAAGAAAAGAAACGCAAATTATTGACTAAAATAGATCTTATTCAAAAATTACAGGAAAGTCGCCCGGAGATTGTGCATCTGTTTGATGAAATCGCCAAGACGACACCTGACGGTGTTTTTATTACCAAATTCACGCAAACCGCATCAGAATTGATTTTTGAGGGCAAGTCACAATCCAATGCCAGAGTCTCTGCATTTATGCGAGCAATAGAAGCATCGCCCTGGCTACAAACACCCGGACTAACCGTCATTAAATCACCCGACAAACCGTCAACCGACAAATCGGGCGCGGAACAGTTAAGTGATTTTACGCTACATGCTACGCAAGAAAAGCCAAGCGCTAAAACTGAAAGTGGAGGTAGCCATGAATCTATCGGAAATTAATTGGGATATTCATACGACGGGAAATTGGCCTGAACCCGTTAAAATGGCGATTATACTTTTTACTTGCGTTGCTGTTGTCAGTGCCGGGGTTTATTTTGACACGCTTGATCAGCTAAAAACGCTGGATACTGCCAAGCAGAAAGAACAGACATTAAAAGCCGATTTTGAAGTAAAACAAAAAAAAGCCGTTAATCTTCAGGATTATCAGGATCAATTAAAGCAAATTGAATCATTACTGGATAAAATGATCCGGCAAATGCCCACCGAAGAGGAAGTTGCCAGTCTATTGGTTGATATTTCGCAAACAGGTTTGGCGAGTGGTCTACAATTTAAGTTGTTTAAGCCGGAAGCGTCCATCGTAAAAGACTTTTATTCAGAGTTACCGATTAATATACAGGTGATAGGGAAATACGAAGAACTGGGGTTATTTGTGAGTGGCTTGGCCTCTTTACCCAGAATTGTCACCCTGCACGATGTCAAAATTACCCCCGAAGGCAAGCTGGGAGAACTGCTGATGAGTGCCGTGGTAAAGACTTACAACGAAGAAGATAAAACCTCTGCGGGCACTGGGGCTAAAAAGAAACGGGATAGAAAATAGTGATCTACCCTAGCTTATTTTTTTCAATTAAAAATCGACACGGCTTAATAATTGGGGTTACCTACTTAAAGCGGGACAGTTTAAGGTTAAAACGTTCGCTGAGCGGAGTCGAAGCGAGTTTTCCGCTTCGACTCCGCTCAACGAACGGTCTCTTTTTATGCTTTATCATTAAGTTAACCGTATTGACGGTTAAGCCTTTTTGCTTGTCCCGTCTAAAATGGGTAGCCATAATGGGTTGTGCCATTATTTTGACTTGTTTAACCGGTTGTGGCAATGACGATTTTGCCGATTTAAAGCAGTATATCTCAACAGTTAAGGCCGCACCTAAAGGAAGAATACCCCCATTACCTGAAATTAAGGCGGTTGAAACTTTTATATTTGACCCCACCGGTCTGCGTGATCCCTTTAAACAACTGGAACAACCTGATCAGCCCGATGCAACATCGGCACTAGCAACAGGAAACGGCATAAAACCAGATTTTAACCGTCACAAAGAAGAACTGGAGCTATTGCCTTTAGAAGATTTGAAAATGGTAGGTACCATAAAAATGAAAGCAAACTTGTGGGGACTGGTAAAAGCCGGTGACGGCAGTATTCATCGTGTTCAAACGGGTAACTATATGGGGAAAAACTACGGGAAAATTATCCGCATCAGTGTTGATAAAATTGAACTCATGGAAATAGTCACAGAAAAGCCGGGCGTATGGCGCGAGCAACAAACAGCATTAGCGTTAACAGAGTGATTTTGGAAATAAGCAATGAAAACTAAGCAAGGCAGTATTGTTTTAAATCAAGTAGGGCATTTTTTAGGGTTTTGCCCGCTTTTGTTTTTGTTGTTATGCCAAAGCGCACGGGTTGACGCTGGTGATTTGGCTATTACGGCAATAGACTTCGCTGCACTTTCTGGCGACAAATTACAGATACAGCTGGACATGAATGGAGCGGCTGTTCAACCTAAAGTGTTTCAAACGGATAATCCGGCGCGTATTGCCCTGGATTTTGTCGGTGTTACCAATGCACTGGCTAAAAAAATGATTCCAGTCAACCAAGGGGTAGTGAGCACTATTTATATCGCAGAAGCTGCGGATAGAATTCGTGTGGTCATTAATCTGCTTGAAGCTACGCCGTTTGAAACCAAAGTGGCGGGCAATAAAGTATTGCTGACGTTAAACCGTGCAAAAACCATCGCCTCCGCCAATTTAAATTCCATTGTTGCCAAACCCAAAATACCAACTACCAAGAAAAACGTCAACTCAGTGGTGGCAACCTTATTACCCGAACAGGTTATTAGCGGCTTTGATTTTAAGCGGGGCGATAAGGGTGAAGGACGTATACTGATTTACTTGGCCAATCCAGACACCGTGGTTAACTCCAAACAGGAGGGTGGCAAAGTGGTCATTAACTTGTTAAACACCCGCTTGCCGGAAAATCTGGCGAAAAGACTGGATGTAACTGAGTTTGCAACCCCGATCAAGTTTATTGATACCGTCGCGTCAAAGCAAGAAACTACGGTGACGGTTACCACGCAAAACGAGCTTTATGATTATTCTTTGTTTCAGTCTGAAGGCTTGTTAACCATTGAATTTCGCCCCTTAAGTAATGAAGAAAAAGACGCGCTTGACAGGGTGCGGGTTAAATATAAAGGCGATCGCTTGTCTTTAAATTTTCAGGAAATTGATATACGCAGTGTTATCGCCATTCTGGCCGAGTTTACCGGACAAAACGTGGTGGCTGGTGACGATGTAAACGGAACGATTACTTTAAAACTGGATGATGTGCCTTGGGATGAAGCACTGGATTTTATCATGATGACCAAGGGATTGGAAAAGTTTGAATCCGGCACCGTCACGTTGGTTGCCCCCGTGGGTAAGATTAAGGAATATAAAGAAAAACAACAGGAGACTGCGACCGTTATTGAGCAACTGGACCCGCTGGTAACTGAATATATCAAAATAAATTATGCCAGAGCCGAAAACTTCAGAAATTTACTTAATGGTCGGGATGCGGGTGCGATTGGTGCTTGTGGTATAAACAGCCCAGCGGCCTCTGCCTCGTCAAGTTCAGCTTTAGTGGGTGGCGGAGTGGGTGGAGCGCCTTTACAAAACCCCACTCAAGGCATGGGACAAAGTATGAGCCAAGGCACTCCGGCAAGTAGTTTAACGACCAAAAACGATAAGATAGCGATGCTTTCCGCGCGTGGTTCTGCTGTTGTGGATTCAAGAACCAATACCTTAATCGTTCGCGAAACGCCAAAACAACTGGAAGAAATGAAGAAACTGATTCGTAAGCTGGATGTTCCGGTGCGACAGGTTATGATTGAATCCAGGATAGTGAATGCTTCCAAGAGCTTTGCGAAAAACTTGGGGGTTAGATTTGGAGTGGCAGGATCCGATACTACATTTAGTACCATCGCTGTCTCCTCCAAGACAATAAATAACCCCATCAATGGAACCGCTGTTGTAGATAATGCGCTGGTCGATCTCGGTGCTGCCGCAATTGGTGCTAGCCCACCGGGAGCATTAGGTATGACATTAGCGAAAGGTGCGGATTATGTACTTAACCTGGAAATAACCGCGCTACAGAATCAACAGTTGGCTGAGCTGATTTCCAATCCAAGGGTGATGACGGCTGATCGTTGCCAGGCAACCATCAAGCAAGGACAGCAACTTCCATACACAACATCAAGCGGTAATACCGGACCTGTGACACAATTAATCGATGCTACTTTGCAACTGGATGTGCTCCCGCAAATCACACCTAATGGCAGCGTCATAATGGCCTTAAAGATTACCAATGATTCTGCAGGAGCAGCATTAGCGTCAGGAGGAATACCTATAGACACTCAGTCAATTCAAACCAATGTGCATGTACAGGATGGCGAAACGATAGTGCTGGGCGGGATTTTTAATGGGAAGCAAACTAATAACACCAATGCAATTCCTTTCTTAGCTGATTTACCGGGTATAGGCTTCTTATTTAAGAATACTGAAGACGTGAATAATAAGAAGGAATTATTGATTTTTGTAACCCCAAAAATTATTACAGATAACGCTGTCAGCAATTGATAGTTTCTTCTTCCGGTAAAAAGGGGCATAATCCTGCCCTTTTTTTAGGTTTTAACCTTATAATGTAGCATAGCGCTTTAAAAGTCATGTTAATGCCCAGCAACGTGCACTCTATGACAAAAGTAAACAGTTATTTGTCGACTAAAATGCCCTTTTTTAGTATTCAGGGTGTGCTGTATAGCCTATGGGTTTTAACCTAATAGGCCTGACTTTATTCATGGCATGATAATCGACTGATGGATAGTGGGTTTAGTCGATTAAAAGATCAGTGAATAAAGCGATTATATTAAACGACAGTCCCCGATGGACTGTGAAACAGTAACAATTTCCTTTAACGGGATATTTTAAACCAGCACGGTATTTTGATGACAAGATCAGAAAATATATATTTAGTGGGCCTTATGGGCGCAGGAAAGACCACCATAGGTCGCCAATTGGCAAAATCACTGACCGTACCTTTTTACGACAGTGACAAAGCGATTGAAGAAAGTACAGGGGTAGATATTCCCACTATTTTTGAATTTGAAGGCGAAGAAGGCTTCAGAGATCGCGAACAAAAAATGATTCAGCAACTGACGGAATTAGACGGCATCGTACTGGCTACCGGTGGCGGTGCCATTTTACGCGACGAAAACCGCCGA
>CAIQND010000607.1 GCA_903873045.1 uncultured Methylococcaceae bacterium
CATTAACAACCGTCCGGTTACCTTGCAGTTTTTGCAGGAACTGAGTGAAAAGTTGGTTGAAATTCACGGTCAACACGCTCATCTAACGTTACTTAACAGTGATGAGCAACGCCGTTTGCTGGATGCTTATGCAAAAAACCAGAGCCTTCTTGAGCAAGTTAACAGCTGCTATAAACAATGGCTGCTTGCCCATAAAGAACTGGCAAGTCTGATTAAGGCTAGTGTAGACCAATCTGAGCGCGAAGAATTACTGCGCTATCAGATTGAAGAATTACAACAATTGGATCTGGCAAACTTCAGTTATTCGGCGTTATCGGAAGAACACAGCAAGCTGGCAAATCTGGGGCAGATTTTAGCCACCGGTCAAGCGCAGGTTGATCTGCTTTATGAGGGCGACCCGCAATCGGTTAATCAAATGCTGAGCCATAGCGTCAGTGAATTGACTCATATTGCCCAATTTGCGCCAGAATTAACTGAAATATGCACGCTGTTATCAGAAGCGCAGATTCAAACAGAAGAAGCCGCCATTCAATTACGGCGCTTTTTGGAATCCCAAGAAGCCGATCCACAACGCATGGACTCGCTGGAAAACCAGATTGGCGTTATTCAAAATCTCAGTCGCAAACATCACGTAACACCGGATGATCTACCTGAATTGGTCGATAAGCTTGAGGCTGAACTGGATGGACTGACGCACAGCGGCGAACGCATTGACACCTTAACAGCCGATACGGCACAATTGCTTGCCCAATACCATCAATTGGCCGCACAATTGTCTGGACAACGGCATCAAACCGGACAAAAATTACAAAAACAGATTTCGGACATGATAAAAGAACTGGGAATGCCACAAGGTGAGTTTTTAGTTGATATTACCGAGTTGGATACCGATGTTCCGAAACTAAACGGCAAGGATAAAATTGAGTTTTTAATCAGTGCCAATCCGGGGCTTCCCCCTAAACCATTGGCTAAAGTCGCTTCTGGAGGAGAATTATCGCGCATTAGTTTAGCCATACAAGTAACGACTTCTAATGATAAAACCACGCCCACGCTCATTTTTGATGAAGTGGATTCGGGTATCGGCGGTGGCGTTGCTGAAATTGTCGGGCAAAAGTTACGCAGCTTAAGCCTTAATCGGCAAGTGATGTGTGTCACGCATTTACCGCAAGTTGCGGCACAGGCGCATCACCATCTTTACGTTGAAAAAAATAATAAAACAGACATAACATCGTCCAGTGTCAGGTTGTTGCATGATGATGAACGCATTGAAGAAGTTGCCCGCATGTTGGGCGGCGTCACTATCACGGCCAATACCCTGGCGCATGCCAAGGAGATGTTGTATCAATCAACTTCCGGCATCCTGCTGGAAGGTACAACCACAGGACAATAAAAAATGAATCGATTTCCAGCCGAATGGGAAAAACAATCTGCCATTTTAATATCATGGCCACATAAAACAGGCGACTTCAGCAATCGACTTGAATCTGTAGAGCAATCCTACAGCATTATTGCTGACACGATTACGCAATACCAAAAGCTCATTATCGTGTGTAGAGATGATAGCCATCAGCAACATATTAGATCGTTAGTCAGTAATCACGACGCTATTGACTTTATTCATGCCACCGTTAATGATATCTGGGTTAGGGATACGGTTTTTCTTAGCGTAGAAAA
>CAIQND010000608.1 GCA_903873045.1 uncultured Methylococcaceae bacterium
ATGACTATCAAAACAAAATTACGCTGGGGTATTTTAGGTGCGGCTCGTATTAATGAGCGCTTGCTGCCCGCCATCGTGGAAGCTTCAAATGCCAAACTGGTTGCGATTGCCAGTCGTCGCCCCGGTGCGGCCGCGCAAACGCTGGCGCAGTTCGCTCCGTATCATCAACAGAATGTTCAAACCTACAATAATCTTGACGCTTTGCTGGATAATGCTGATATTGATGCCGTGTATGTACCACTGGCCAATCATGAGCATGCCGAATGGGTACTGCGAGCGATTGAGTGCGGTAAACATGTCTTGTGCGAGAAACCGATGGCGTTGACCGTGGCAGACATCGAAGCCATTAAAGCGGCCTCGCTTAAGCATAAAGTGACGGTTATGGAAGGTTTTATGTACCGGTTTCATCCGCAACACACTCGTGTTCAGGAATTGATTAATTCAGGGATAATAGGCGAAGTAAGGTCAGTGCGTGCGAGTTATTCTTTTATGATGAAACCTGCACGCCTCTATCGTTTGATAGAAAGTGTCGAACATGGCGGTGGTGCAATGTGGGATATTGGTTGTTATGCCATTCATTCTGCACGGATGTTTTTTAATCAAGATCCGGTTGCTGTCACAGCAATAGCCAAGTATGTTGAGAGCGGCGCTGATATTACAACCAGTGGTATTATTGATTTTGGTGCAGGAAAATACGCGCATTTCGATTTTAGCTTTGAGCGTGCCCGGCGCTGTGAGTATGAAATTACAGGCACAAAAGGTGGCATAAAATGTCATGTCGTTTGGCAACTGCCTGGAGATGTCCCGGTGATTTCATGGTGGACTGAAGACGGTCGGCACTGTGAAGAGCGCTTGTCCGCCGATAATCATTTTTGTCTTGAAATTGAGCATTTTAGTGATTGCGTATTAAATGGCCATCAGCCTTTGTTGTCGCTGGATGATGCAAAAGCTAACTGCCAAATTATTAATGCGGCCTTGCAATCGGCAGCGGAAGGGCGAGTTGTAAAATTACCCCCATTAAATAACTGATTATAAAAATAAAAGTCAGATAAACTAATAAAATATTGTAAAATAATCGGTTTTGAATTTAAAGGCCGAGTTTTCGGTATACAAAAACAGTGGCTTATTTATGCGATGTCCGTTTTGTGCGGCACAAGATACACGGGTTCTTGATTCCAGATTAGTCAATGAAGGCGATCAGGTTCGTCGTCGACGTGAATGTAATGTCTGTAAAGAACGCTTTACTACGTTTGAAACGGCTGAATTAACCTTACCGCGTGTTATCAAGCGCGATGGCATTCGTGAGCCTTTTGAGGAACGAAAATTGCGCTCAGGAATGTTAAAAGCACTGGAAAAAAGACCGGTTGGCGGTGATGCTATTGAGGCGGCCATTAATCGTATAAAAAAAGAATTGATGGAAATGGGCGACCGTGAAATACCGGTACAGGCACTGGGTGAAAAAGTCATGAAAGAGTTGAGTTTATTGGATCATGTTGCTTATGTCCGGTTTGCCTCGGTGTATCGGAGTTTTCAGGATGTGAGTGAATTTACTGACATGATTCAAGATTTACAAAAAACGTAATGACAGTCCCGCAAGATGCCTTTTATATGGCCAGAGCCATTCAACTGGCTAAAAAAGGACGTTATACAACTGACCCTAACCCGCGTGTGGGTTGTGTTTTAGTCAGGGATGATCAGATTATCAGCGAAGGCTGGCATGTTAAAGCGGGACTGGGTCATGCGGAAGTTGAAGCGTTAAAACACGTCACGGATGCTAACGGTGCCACTGCTTATGTCACTTTAGAACCTTGTAGCCATCATGGCAAAACGCCGCCTTGTTGCGATGCCTTAATAAAAGCCGGGGTTAGTCGTGTAGTAGTCGCCATGCAAGACCCCAATCCATTGGTGTCCGGTCGTGGACTTGAAAAACTTAAGGTCGCAGGCATCGAGGTAATTTGTGGTGTTTTGCAGGAAGATGCCCGCACCTTAAATCGTGGCTTTATTAAAAGGATGACAGAAAATCGTCCCTTTGTTCGCAGCAAATTGGCGATGAGTCTGGATGGACGTACCGCGATGGCTTCGGGTGAAAGTCAATGGATTACGTCAGCCGAGGCCAGAGCCGATGTGCATCGGTTAAGGGCAGAGAGTTCTGCTATTTTGACAGGTATCAATACGGTGCTCGCCGATGATCCTGCCTTAAATGCCAGGGTTGATTGGGATGTGGTGCAACCGGTTAGGATCGTACTGGATTCTGCATTAACTATGCCGGTTACTGCACGGATGGCGAATCTGCCGGGACGCAGCCTGATTTTAACGTGTTCACAGGATGAACAAAAGCGGCAAGCGTTGCAAACCGTAGGTTTTGAGGTTTATCGACTCGCCAGTAATCATGGGCGGCTGGATTTACCGGCAGTGATGGACTTTTTGGCGCAGCAGCAAATCAACGAAGTGCTGATTGAGGCGGGCTCTTTACTTAATGGCGCGTTACTCACCGAAAATCTGCTTGATGAACTGGTTGTTTACATGGCACCCTGCATTTTGGGCGATCAAGGACGCGGGTTGTTTACCGTGCCGGGTTTGCAGTCGATGACAGATAAAAAA
>CAIQND010000609.1 GCA_903873045.1 uncultured Methylococcaceae bacterium
ACTATAGCCGACAAGCGATTGACCAAACCCCATAAACCTAAAAATTCGCCGGCCCGCTCAGTTGGTGAAAATTTACTGACCAAAGCCCTTCCGACCGCCTGACTGGCTCCCATAGCCACACCAATAATATTTCCGGCTATCCACATATCGACACGATCAGTCGCGAATAAAGCCACCAGCACCGCAATGATCCAAATAACCAGCGTAATTGCCAGCGTGGGAACCGAGCCCATGCGATCTTGCAAATGCCCGCAAATAAAAGCACCCACAGCCGCCGTCACATTAACCACCATAATCAGTATAATCAATGATTGGGTATCAAAGCCCATCACTTCCTGCGCATAAATAGCCGCCAAAACCACCACCGTGCTAACGCCCGATTGGTAAACACCCAAGGTTATCAAAAACCAAAGCAGATCACGAAAGCGTGCGGCTTCTTTAAAGGTATGCGCCAAGCGGGCATAACTGACTTGTAGATTGGACAGGCTTTTGTCCCGGATAACGGGTATCGCACGTTCACGCAGCCAGATAAAAGTAGGCGCGGCCGCCAAAGCAAAAATAGCCGCAGTGATGAGTAAGGTAACCGGAACAAAATGCGTTTCTGATAACCCGTGTTTTTTAGCCCAAGTAATGTAGGCCAGACAAATGCCCAAGGTTAGCAAGCCGCCAAAATAACCCAGACTCCAGCCATAACCGGACATTCTGCCCATATTTTCCTCAGGCACCAGCTCGGGTAAAAAGGCGGCAATCAAACTTTCGCCACTGGCAAACATAATGGCTGATAGAGTAACCAGCACCATGCCCAAGCCTATATCACCGGGCCCGACCAGTGCCAATAACGCGGTTGCAATGATGCAACCCACCGAGGAGATGAGCAGAAATATTTTTTTGCAGGCTCGATGATCGGCAATTGCACCGATTAACGGCCCGCTAATCATGACGATAAAATTGGCGATACCGATAGCCAGCGACCATAGCAGAGTTGACATCCCCGGTGTAACACCTTGCGCAGCACCGGCAACCACACCGACGAAATAAGCACTGAATATAGTGGTCTGTACCACCGTGGTATAACCCGAGTTGGCAAAATCATATAAAGCCCAGGCCAGTAATTCCCTGCGTCCTGCCTTGCCAAGTAGAGGGCTTGCTTCATCAAACAATGATTTATTCTGAGTGTTGTTCATAGTGGGTAAGCCTGTAAAAGGGTTAATAGTTGGGGCTACCCACGTAAGGCGGGATAGTTTAAAATTAAGCCGTTCCTGGTGAACTTGTCGGCTACCCACTTTAGCCAGTATAAAATACTGGAGTTAGACCTGACAGGTTTATAAAACCTGTCAGGTCTGTCCCGTGTTAAGTTGGTAGCCATAGTTGGAAATGGTCACGATTTGAGTTTTTAAAACTACTAAAGCCATCAAATGTTTCGGTCGGCGTTACAACCTCCGACCGGCATCCAAGAGTATTTAAAAACCCTCACCCCAGCCCTCTCCCAGAGGGAGAGGGCGCAAGATACCTAAGTTATTTCATGCGCATTCCTAAGGTGAGGGAGTCAATCCGCACATAAAATTTTTGACCAATAAAGCCAGCGTTTCTTCTATATCATCAATATCAGTCTTATCGCGCTGACCCTTTAGCGAAAGAGCACAGATTCCATGAACGCCGAACCACAAAGCACGTACCGCACGCTTTCTCTGATCCTCGGAAAGCGCTGGCGCATAAGCTAAAAACGGCACTTCAAGGAGAGCAAAAACGTTGTCAACTTTCTCCTTATACCAAGCGGTTATTTTGGAATCTACCGATAATGAATAGTCAAAAACAGTGTGCCAACGATTAAAATTCTGGCTGGCATAACGTAAATAACTGCTGGCCAGTATTTGAATTGACTGCTCTGCGCCGCACTCTTCTTGCGCTTGCTCTAACTGCACAGCAATTGCATCCAGTGTTCCGGCATTAATGTGCATAATTAAATCCGCCATATTAGTAAATACCATATAAATACTGCCCACGGTATAACCAATTTCCATAGCAATCGTGCGTACTTTTAATGCCGAAAAACCCTCCTCAATGACAATGGTTTCTGCCGCTGACAAAACCAATGCCTTTAATTCTTCCAAACTGTGTTCACTTCGTCTTGCCATAATTAACCATTTCTATTTTTTTGAAAAGAGTGTCACATTGAAGCCTGTCTATTACTGCGCCTCAAACGCTGCAAAGTATTTAACCATACAATCAACAATCACCGTTAACTTGTAGCATAGAAAGCGCCTTTACCGATAAATACCCGGTAATGGAATATGAAATTGCTATTTGAAAGCTGATTTTATTAGGGTAAACTTTAGCTTCAAGGCAATGATTACCCGTTTGGTTTTTATAAGTTTAATGACAGAACCAAGCGGTTTTTTATTGCCCGATGATCCCATAATAATAAGAGGTAGTTATGAGTAAAATTCTTAATGAAGTTTTATCAGCAAACAGAGATTACGTAAATGATTTTGGCGATAAAGGAGACTTGTCGCTACCACCAGCAAGACATTTTGCCATCCTGACCTGTATGGATGCGCGTTTAGATCCTGCAAAATACGCCGGTTTATCCGAAGGCGATGCGCATGTCATCAGAAACGCCGGAGGCCGCGCCAGTGATGATGCTATTCGGTCACTGGTTATCTCCTACAAATTGTTGGGCACGCGGGAATGGTTTGTTATTCACCATACCAACTGCGGCATGGAGCTTTTTAACGATGAGATTATGCGTGATTTGTTGGCCAGCAGTTTAACAACGGCATCGCTGGATGATAAAGGCTTGTGGTATGACACCGGCGCAGGCCCTGGCTCACACGAAGCTCAACATATCAGCTGGCTGACCATTAAAGATCAGGAACAAAGTGTGCTGGAAGATGTACTTCGCATTAAAAGCCACCCACTGGTTCCTGCCAATATTCCGGTTTATGGCTATATCTACGACTGCTCAACCGGTCGGTTAATTGAAGTTCCGGCTGCTTCAGAAGCAGGTCAAGCAAGCTAGCAATAATTTCAATCCTGCCCTTATCGTCAGAAATGGGCAGGGTTGAATTTGTAGCTTATTAAGAAGAGGGTTGTGAGTGATGTTCACCGGTGAGTGGAACAAAGCTGACACCAATAATCTTCTGGGTTTCGATTTCACCATTCGCTTTTTTTTCTACCACCATCAACGTCTGATAATCAAAAGGCAAACCAACGAGTATCTATTCCGCCCACCCGCAATAATCGTCGTCGTTGCGAATATCTTGTAACCAAAACAGTTAATTAAATACCGTTATATAACACACTAACTATGTCATATAACATAGTTTAATTACTGCCATTGCTGTCGATAAACCGATAACGTTACGCAGACAATGAAGTGACGGATAATTTGCCCCTTAACTACCCGATAAAAACTTGGCTCTTCTGACTCTGGTGTGATCAATAAAATAGTTAAAAAACAAGATGATATACCTATTAATCACTTGGCAGATTCTAAAATAATAACCACTTTTTAATTTTTTGTAATCTTTCTAACTGATTGTTTTATCTACGAATGAATAAATACCTCCCCTTGGTATAGCATTTTAGGTGCTAAAAAATGGTTACAGTGCATATCCAAAAATATTTTAAAATAGATCATAACTATTTGATTTTTTTATATTACACGACCACGCCAAAGTCAGAATAGCCAAAAATTTCATGCTAAAATACTTATCTCAATAGATACTGGCTCGATTTTTGCTAACAAACAATATATTGTGGAGCAGACATTAGGTATGACTGATAAAGTTTGATTTGAAGTTAGCATACGTAAATTGTAAATATTAGTTGCCCACAATAAAAACAAAACCTATTTTTTTATTTAGCATTTAATGAAAAATCATTACAGCAAAGAGCGTGTTCATTAGTGCCCAGCCTTTTTCCGTTAAAGCCTCAGGAATCAAAATCAATATGAAAAAAATAATTTATGCCGTTACCGTCTCGGGCATTATCGCCCTGTTGCCAATACAACAAGTTTCGGCCCATGTAATGTATGAGGATTTTATCACTAATCCTATTCTTGTCAGCTCACATCCGTCCGGCAATTCGACAAACTATTTCGCATCTTCTTTCGGCGTTTTAGACAGTAATTACGCCTGGGCCGATGCCGCAGATGCCAATTGGGGTGACAGCCATGCCGGTTCGTGGAACAAATTTACGATTACCGCCAGCACGGGAGCTTACATTGATTTGAGCATTTTTAACGGCACCACCCCGGGTGGATTAGTGGGCGGACTTAAACCGGCTTTTACCCTGTACAACGGCATTGTGCCTGATGAAGCTCACGATACCTCATGGAGCCAACCAACTCCGACGGGCAAAGTCGGTAATTGGAATGCCTTGGGCAATACAACAATGGGCAATGATGCGGGTGAAGTGGCTACCATTTTTTATCTTGCACACGTCGCCCAAAATCAAAATAATTTAAGCACCACCGCTTCCCTAAACCATTTCTTTCTAAGCCAAGGGACTTATTCCGTTGTCGTAGGCGGTGACTGTAGAAGTGCAGCTTGTCGCGCTGATACTACCCCCAGGGATTTTGGGGTCAGTCTTACAGTAACAGCCGTACCGTTACCTGCTGCTATCTGGATGATGGGGGCAAGCCTGATGGGTTTGGCTGGAATGCAAAACCGGCTGCGCGGCAAGTCACAACAAACCGCCTAGTTCCGGCTTTCATCCATCGTTTAGATTCGAGTCTTATGCTGTTTCTCAAGCGCCAGAGACTGTGAAAGTATTGTCAATTTAGAGTACAAACCCAGGTTTGTACTCTCGCCTTTATATAGAAATCAGTCGCTTAAGATGGCATCCTTCATAGAAGCCCTAAAGTGGTTGACACTCTTATCGCAAAAAATGCTAATCATCTCTGGTCAACGACACAGATACTTCGGCTATCAACTTAAGGCGGGACACTTTTGACTATGAACAATCACAAAGCCATTTGCCAAAATCCCGTTAGGGATTAAATAGGGGTAGAAAAAACATGTCAAGAAAATATCCCGTCCCATACGGGACGGAATAACACATACATTGTAAATATTCACCCCCCCCCTTTGAAAAATGGGGACTGAGGGGGATTTATCTAATAAAATCTCCCCTAACCCCTCTTTGTTAAAGAGAGGGACTGAATAATTACTATATTAAGGTAAAAAATATGCTCGTTAGCACCGCTGAAAATTTATGGGTTGATCAGGTTTCGCCGCGTTGGGGGAGCCAGTGCTAACGCTATTTGATGAGCGTTTACCGCTGTGGTTGGCGGATCAA
>CAIQND010000610.1 GCA_903873045.1 uncultured Methylococcaceae bacterium
ATTTTTTATGCCAAAAAAATAGTGTTCTTGTGTTTTTTTTCAAGCTTTTGATATGTAAATAAAAAACAATCAATACATGGATTAAAAGCGGGGGCATTTTTATAAAATATATTTTCACCACCCCACAATGGAACTATGAACACAAAGCAACCCTCAAGAAAACATCAAAAGCGTATTTTAATATATTGTCAATCCCTATTGAATAAAAAACTTGATGATCAAGTGATAGAAAACATTAAGCAATGGGAAAACACGTTCCAAAAGGCGAGTCAGGCAGGTGATGAACTTGCCAAGCAACAAGCTGAACATCAACGCAGTGAATATACCAAAGCGCGTGAAGCCCTGATGTTATTCAAAACCCGTTTGGGACGCTTTGTCAGAGTCTATAACTATATTGCCCAACTTATCTTTTTTGATGATGCCGATCTGGAAAATTTCGCCTCGTATGCCAAGTTATTAGCCAAACGCTTACAAGGCGTCGCGCCGGAGCAAATCGACTTGTCCTCACTGGTGCTGACAAATTATGAAATCAAGTCGAATAGTGTGCCCGATGGGGTAAAAGAAGAGTTGCTTTTAGAGCCCATTAAACCTGATGGTGGCACCGGTAATGATCGGGAAAAAGAGTTTTTAAAAGACATCATTAAGCGCATTAATGAGCTTTTTGGTGACATAGCACCGATTGTTGACCAAAAACATTTTGCAGCGCAGATTGCGCAAAAAACCCAAGAGAACGCTTTGGTCTATGAGCAAATTAATGCCGTTCAAAATACCAAAGCACAGGCCATGACCGGTGACTTAGCCAGTGCCGTCGCGCAATCAGTCATTCAGGCAATGGCTTCCCATGATGCCATTGCCAGAACCTTGTTAAAAGACCAACAAAGCATGAACGATTTTGTCGGGATAATTTACGATCTGGTTAAAGCAGGGAATGGCAATAATATGTTGGGGTTGTAGTGTTACGGCATAAAAATAAAGGTAGCGCTTTCATTGTAAGTATTCAAGCCCCCTCGCTATGCTCTCCCCCTTTGAAAAAAGAGGAGAGCATAGCGAGGGGGCAGAGAGATTTATCTAATAAAATCTCCCCTAACCTTTCTTTGTCAAAGAGGGGGACTGAATAATTACGAAACAAATAGAATAACCTGGAAATATGGACACTGACAACGGGCAAGTTTTTATCTGTGATTAAACAAAATAGCTCAGATGTCTGCTTTTGATCGTTACTTGATGCGCACTACTTCGAATTTGACTCAATGGTTTAGCTTTCAAGTATTACTGCACTAAGGAATGTGCATGAAATAACATAGGCATCTTGCTCCCTCTCCCTCTGGGAGAGGGCTGGGGTGAGGGAATATAAATGGTCAAGTTATTTCATGCACAATCCTAAGTTGCTTTTATAGAAAATTCTTGTATACCTTTATTACCATAAAGGGTGTGGGCATTAAATTTTGTTGGGAGGAATTTATCATGAAAATATTAACCACGTTAGGCGTTTTAATTTTTTTGTTTTTTTTGATGTTAATTAACTGTAGTCGTGGTTGTTCACCGGCAGAGTTTTCGGTAACCTTGTTTCCAATAATCTTGATTTCACTCTTTATTTGGTACCGATTATCTGCCAAAAAGCCTGATTAACTATGGCTGACTTTTTTGATGTCCAAGTCATCACATTGATTGATTTAAGGTCAGATCAATACGGTCTTTTGATATCAGATCTGGCAGAAATTATTTGCGAAGTATTCAGTGAGCCACCCTGGAACGAGAGTTTTTCAGCGCCAAGAATCACGTTTGGACTGGGTTTCGAAATGATGAGAAAAAATGCCATACTGGTCATCGCAAGGCATAAAAAAGAAGGTCATCTTATAGGTTATATTCTTGGTCAGGAGTTGGTTGTGGAGTCTGATGATCCGCGTGATCAGACTTTTTTTAAGATTTCGGGTGGCTATGCTTTGGATTTTCTGGCTAATAACAACCAGCGAACTTTTTATGTGGGTGGTCTGGGTGTAAGATCAAAATATCGTCGATTGGGTGTTGCAGAGCAGTTGTCTACCACATTGATTTCGGAGTTACGCCGACATAAGTTTGATTATCGGATAGGTCGAACAGACTTGCAAGCCTATGGCATGCGCAAGCTGTATAGTAAACAAGGATTCAAAGAATTGCCGGTTCATGACATTAATTACCCAGAGCGCAGTGACTGGTTGTTGTCGTTAAATTAACACTTAAGAATGATGTTTTTGGTCGTATTTTTCGGCCACCACAAAAAGCGGGACAGATAAATAAAACCGGCCTATTGATTCCGGGAGCGCTGAGCCCCAGCTCGGCGTAGTCACCCATAGTCAGTAATCGGTTTGACTATCCCGTGCCGAGCTGGGACTCGGCGTTCCCATAAAGTTATCTGTCCCGGCTCTTAGTTGGTAGCCTATTTTTCAGGTCAAATAAGGTAAGGAACATGCATGAGATAACTTGACCATTTATATCCCCTCACCCCAGCCCTCTCCCGGTGGGAGAGGGAGCAAGATGTCCGAGTTATTTCATGCGCATTCCTAAGTTGTTGCATCACTGTCCGGAAAAAATTCAAATAATAGACTGACTATTTTAAATAAGGAAAATAAAGCTGTATGACCACTGTTACCTTGATTTTCCCTCATCAACTTTTCGCCAATCATCCCTGCATTGTAAAAGATCAGGCTGTTTATCTCATTGAAGAATGCCTGTTTTTCAAGCAATACCGTTTTCATCAGCATAAACTGGTATTACATCGGGCCAGCATGAAAAAATATGCCCGTTTGTTAGATCAACTCGATGTAAAGGTGCACTATATTGACAGCCAAAATGAGTTAAGTGATGTCAGGAAGTTGATCAATCACCTGGCTCAACAAAACATTACCGGGATACAGTTTGCCGATGTTGCCGATAACTGGTTAAAGACCCGTATGAGCCATTTGCGCTGCTCGGTAAGCCTTGATATTTCTAGTCTGTAGCGCCCCGTAAAATTCGTTCACCCCAATTTTCAACGGTAGAATCAGGGGTTGAGGGGGGTAGATTTTAATGAAATGCGTTTTTTACAAATTTCCACCCCAGAATTAAAGCTAATAATTACAATATGTTAGAATGATAAAATAATTTGTTAAAAATAAATTATCTTATTAATCAAGGTGTTATTTTACAGCGCAAATGGCTCCGTATCAAAAGTAGTTGCAACACTCATAACATCAATATGACTGAAACGGCATCACCGAATTTTTTAAATACGCTTACTGGTGTAAAACCCTTTTTCGATAAAAAGAAAACCTATTTTCAAACAGCCTTTTATATTGAGCAGCGCAAGCAACGGTTAATCTTGTTGGATACAGATGGACATCCGCTCGGAGGTCAATGGACTTTTGATGTAGACAATCGCCTCAAGTATCCAAAAAAAGACCAGCCGCCCGTAGTCACTGCTGCAAAAGACGATAGCCATGTAAAAGAAGCCAAATCTTATGTCGCGAAATATTTTCCCGACAACTATGCCAGTACGGAAAATTTTATTTATCCAACCGACCATGCCGACGCTTCTCTCTGGCTGGAGGAGTTTTTGGAAACGCGTTTTGAAAAATTCGGCAGTTATGAAGATGCGATGGTAGGGAATGAACATTATTTACATCATTCCGTGTTAACGCCCATGCTGAATATTGGTTTGCTTTCTCCACAACAAATTATCGATAGGGCTTTACAAGTAGGCGACAACAAAAATATCCCCTTGAATTCTTTAGAAGGCTTCATCAGGCAAATTCTGGGCTGGCGCGAGTTTATCCGGATTGTCTATGAACGGGAAGGCGGCAAGCAACGGAACAAAAATTTCTGGGGCTTTGACAGAAAGATTCCGGACAGTTTTTGGCAAGGTACAACGGGGATTTTCCCGGTCGACAATGTGATACAAAAACTATTGCAAACGGGTTACAGCCATCATATCGAACGCTTGATGGTCATGGGTAACTTTATGCTGCTTTGTGAGTTTCATCCTGATGAGGTCTATCGCTGGTTTATGGAAATGTACGTGGATGCCTATGATTGGGTGATGGTGCCTAATGTCTATGGCATGAGCCAATTTGCGGATGGTGGCCTGATGACGACCAAGCCCTATATCAGCGGAAGTAATTACCTGCTGAAAATGAGTGACTATCCAAAAGGTGCCTGGACTGAAATATGGGACGGCTTATTTTGGCGCTTCATGCATGTACACAGGGAGTTCTTTTTGAAAAACCCACGGATGGGTATGCTGATAAAAATGTTTGATAAAATGCCGGAAGAGAAAAGAACTAAACACATCGATGTTGCAGAAAACTTTCTAAAGCAACTCAATGGTAAGTATTCACCTCCCCCTTTGAAAAAGGGGGATTGAGGGGGATTTATCTAATAAAATCTCCTCTAACCCCTCTTTGTTAAAGAGGGGGACTGAATAATTACACTCAATGAACGATAAAGCAATCTAAAAACCTGTCGAAGGTTTTTTTATCCAGCTTCACAACCGGAGCCTATAGTCGCAGAATACCTTTACTTTTTCTTTTTTGCAGAGCCACAGCAACTTGATTTATTCACTACCCAGGACAATTAAATGACAGCGTTATCTCAAACAAAATCAGCGGTGCTTATGCCCAAAGTCACCTGCTTTCATGATGGCGAATGTCCCATCTGCAATATTGAAATCAAGGCAATGAAAAAACTCGATAAAGAGGGCAACATTAATTGGGTGGATATTAGCCAAGACAAGGTTGCGTTGGCAAAAGCGGGATTGACCTATAAACAGGCAATGGATCGCATGCACGTCATCGACGAGAACCAGCAACTGCAATCGGGTGTACTCGGGTTCTTACAAGTTTGGAAGCAGCTTCCTTATTACCGCCGCATCGCGCCAATTATCGAGAACGTACCTTTGCTATTGCCGTTGATGGAATTTTGCTATCGTATTTTTGCTCGGTATCGTTTGCCGCTTACCGGAAAAAAACAGCTTAAAGAATAGATATTCTAATAAATAAGGAATGTGCACGAAATAACTTCGGCATCTTGCTCCCTCTCCCTTTGGGAGAGGGCTGGGGTGAGGGAATATAAATGGTCAAGTTATTTCATACGCGTTCCTAAAGGCTGTGTAGTTTGGATTTACCCGGCAACAACAGGCCAATCGGCAGCGTCGACCGAATCCAGAGGCAAATGTTGAATACCGCCTTGCCACTTGTTTATAAATAGCCCGTCCGGATCGTATTGGCGGGTTTGTTTGTCCAGGTCGAAATGCCGTTTGCCGCGAGGATCAGCCCCGACTCCAGCCAGATATTGCCAGTTACCCCAGTTGGAAGCCACATCATAATCCAGTAATTGCTGCTCAAAATAGGCCGCACCATAACGCCAGTCCACGGCTAATTCGTTGACCAGACAACTGGCGACGATCTGACGCCCACGATTGGACATAAAGCCGGTCGCATTGAGTTGTTTCATACAAGCGTTTACCAGTGGATACGGCGTGTTGCCACTGCACCATTTTCGGAAGCGTTCCGGGTAAAAACTGGTTAAAGGTTTTTGTTGCTTGATACCCTGAAAAGCAAACAGCTGCTTTCCATGAAGAGGGGCATACCATTGAAAATAGTCGCGCCATAACAATTCAAAAAATAACCAGTAGGTTGATTCGTTCGCACCGGATTTTTGTTCGTAGTTGTTAAGATTGAAACAAATTTGCCGGACTGAGAGATTACCATTAGCCAACCAGGGCGAAAATTTACTTGAATTTTCCCAGCCATCCAGTTCATTGCGCCGTTCTTTGTAGTGACTTGCGCGACCCGAAGCAAAATAAGCCGTTAGCTGCCTTAACCCCGCTGTTTCACCGCCACGGAAAATGATTGCCTGCTCAGCTTCAGAGGTCAATTTTAAATAGTCGGGAAAACGATTTAACCAGTCTGTTTTCAAAACCGGACTGGATGGCAGAAAATCAACCGGTGGCAGCGGTTGGTCGACCGGCAATTGCTCAACGATGTTTTTAAACTGCGTAAACGTGTTGGGTAATTTTGCCAGCGGAAAAGGCAATTGATCCAGGCCATACAAACCAAGGGTATCTGTTTCGACAAACTGTACTAAGGGCAATTGTTTTTGCAGGGCTAACCCCTGTTGATTTTCATAGTAACCGGTTGGGCGACTGCGATAAATCAACGAGACTTTATGCGCACTCGCCAGTTTGCTGATAGCGTTGACGGGCGCTTCAAAACAAACCACAAGATGCTGGCCCAGTTGATGTAATTGTTTATCCAGATCAAGCAGCGATTCTTTTAAAAAGCGCCAACGATTGGCTGACATCATCACCAAACCATAACGATTCGGCAATAGCCATTCCGGGTCGAGACAATAAATACAGAGTAGCTCATCAACTTCAGACGCAGCCTTTAATAGATTGACATTATCGTGAAGCCGCAAGTCATTGCCAAACCAGTAAAGCCCAACGTTACGCGTAGTCATAGTCATTAAATCCTTTCACAAAGCATTAACCTGTTTGTTGTTTAACATTAAGTTTACCCGTTCAGGGTAAAAGTCAACTGGTAATTAGGTCGCAATAAATACCCCCACCCTATCGTTCCCACGCTCCGGCGTCACGCAACGCTGGAGCGTGGGAACCAGGCTGAAAGACAGCGGCATTGATTTTGGTTTAATTCTGCCGCACAGTTCCGGTTATTCTTTTTACAACACCAGTAGCGAGTAGCCTCGATGAAGCAACGCGGAATCGAGGATTTATGATGCTACAATTATCCTTGATTCCGGTGTATGAGGTAGCAAGGTACCCAAGTTCAGACACCCAGACCTCTAGGATTTTAATTTGACCCAACTTTGAATATCATGCGTAAATTTGTACGAGGAAATAGAGTCTCCGTTGCATTGAGTTCGAGGCAAAGTTTTTCAATTACCTTATCAGACATTACACTC
>CAIQND010000611.1 GCA_903873045.1 uncultured Methylococcaceae bacterium
AACGGATATTACGGTTGATTTTGCAGAAGGCACGGATATTTTCTGGGCGCGGCAGCAGATTGCCGAACGCTTAAATACGATGTGGGGCAACTTGCCCGCAGGCGTTCAAGGCGGCATTGCCCCCATGACGACGCCTTTAGGTGAAATGTTTATGTTTACCATTGAGGGCGGCGATTTAAGTTTAATGGAACGCCGTGATTTACTGGATTGGGTTATTCGTCCGGCACTGCGCACGGTTTCAGGGGTTGCCGATGTTAATTCCTTGGGGGGGGCGGTCAGAAGCTTTGAGGTCATTCCCGATAATACCCGGCTATCTGCCAGAGGCATCAATATCGATAAGCTGATGCAAGCGTTAAAAAACAACAACCGTAATGACGGGGCAGGGCGTATGACCGACGGTGAGGAAGCCCTGATTGTGCGGGCTGAGGGCCGAATTAAAACCCTGGATGATGTCAGTACCATCGTTGTGGATAATAAAAACGGCACGCCCATTACTGTAAGCGATATCGCCGAAGTTAAAATCGGTGCGCTGACGCGCTATGGCGCAGTGAGTAAAAATGGCGAAGGTGAAGCAGTTACCGGATTGGTGCTTAGTTTACGCGGCGCTAATGCCCGTCAAACGATTGTCGGAATCGAGGAAAAGCTGGCTCAAATTAGCAAGGGGTTTCCTAAAGGCGTTGAAGCCAAAGTCTTTTACAATCGCGGTGATTTGGTTGACAAGGCCGTGGAGACCGTTTTGCACGCCTTGCTGGAAGCGATAGCCTTAGTGGTGGTTTTACTGCTTTTATTTCTGGGTAATTTACGGGCTGCCTTGGTGGTTGCTCTGGCCTTGCCG
Organism: uncultured Methylococcaceae bacterium; assembly: GCA_903873045.1. Taxonomy (GTDB): domain Bacteria; phylum Pseudomonadota; class Gammaproteobacteria; order Methylococcales; family Methylomonadaceae; genus Methylobacter_C. The sequence goes on from CAIQND010000611.1 coordinate 836, forward strand.
CTGGCGGCTTTATTTACTTTTATATTGATGAACTACATGGGCATGTCAGCAAACTTGATGAGTTTGGGTGGTTTGGCGATAGCTATCGGTATGTTGGTGGATGCGGCGGTGGTGGTGGTTGAAAATCTTATCAGCCATCTGGCCCATGTTGAAAAAGCCCAGCGCTTACCGCGTTTGCATGTCATTTATCGGGCAACACGCGAAGTGGCAGGGCCGGTTACGTCAGGTATTTTAATTATTATTATCGTCTTTTTACCGCTACTGACCCTGCAAGGACTGGAAGGCAAATTATTTACGCCAGTCGCCTTAACCATCGTTTTTGCGCTCAGTGGTTCGCTGATATTATCACTGACCGTCATTCCGGTTATCGCGTCTTACTTGCTAAAAGAAGTCTCCCATGAAGAGCCTTGGCTACCCCGGCAATTACAACGGCTTTATCAGCCGGCTTTATTGTGGTGTTTGGGAAACAGTAAAAAAGTATTTATCGGTGCCGGCGCTTTATTAGCGGTGACTGTGGTGGTATTTACCCAGATAGGCAGCACCTTTATGCCGACGATGGATGAAGGCGATATTATCCTGCAACTGGAAAAATTACCCTCCATCACACTGGAGCAATCAGTGGGGTTGGATGGTAAGGTTCAAAAAAATCTGCTTAAAAATATTCCCGAAATAGCCACCATTGTTTCCAGGGTAGGCGCTGATGAACTGGGTCTTGACCCGATGGGCCTCAATGAAACCGATACGTTTTTGGTGCTTAAACCTAAAGACCAATGGCGTATGGGCAGTAAAGAGGCGTTGATTGAAGAGATTCGTAAGGTCATGGCGCAAACTCCCGGCGTTGCTTTTGGTTTTACCCAGCCAATTGAAATGCGGGTTTCAGAAATGCTGACGGGTACACGCGGCGATGTGGCGGTTAAATTATTCGGGTCTGACCTGGCTGTGTTAAATGAAAAAGCCACTGAAATAGCGGAAATATTAAAACATATTACCGGCTCCAGTGATGTATTTTCCAAACAAAATAATGGTATGCAATTTTTACAACTCACTATTGATAAATTGGCCGCAGGGCGTTTGGGACTGGATAGTGACAGTATTGAAACCTTGCTGCGTGCGCAGATTGAAGGTTTAAATCTGGGTATTGTTCAGGAAGGCATTAAACGGACACCGCTCATTTTGCGTGGCAGCAGTAACACCGCCAATTTTGATAATCTGCAAATTACCCTGTCAACGGGCGAGCATGTACCGGTAACGGCCATTGCAAAAATCCAAAAAGTCGAGGGTGTCGTGTCGATTGGCAGAGAGCGCGGACAACGGTTTGTGGTCGTTCGCAGCAATGTACAAGATCGGGATTTGGTGGGATTTGTTGACGAAGCCCGCAAAGCCGTTGCCGACAAAGTCAAATTACCCACCGGTTACACCGTTGAATTTGGCGGACAGTTTGAAAATCAACAACGGGCCGCAGCCACCCTGACACTGGTTGTACCCATCTCCTTGGGCTTGATTTTTTTGTTGTTGTTTTCAACTTTCGGTTCAGTGCGACAGGCCGTACTGGTGTTATCAAACATTCCGCTGGCCATGGTCGGTGGTGTTTTTGCGCTATGGATTTCCGGCGAATATTTGTCCGTACCGGCCTCCGTTGGTTTTATCGCTTTGCTGGGTATCGCGGTACTCAATGGTGTGGTGATGGTCAGTTATTTTAATCAGCTTAAAGCAACCGGTATGGAGCTGGTTAAAGTCGTGACGCTGGGTTCTTCACGGCGTTTAAGACCGGTATTAATGACGGCCAGTATTGCGGCTTTTGGTTTGATTCCGTTGTTGTTTGCAACCGGCCCCGGTTCTGAAATTCAAAGACCTTTAGCCATTGTCGTGATTGGCGGACTGGTATCGTCAACCTTTTTGACCTTATTTTTATTACCCATTTTGTTTAAATTATTTGGCGTACCGAAGGAGATTGAGCAATGAACTGCAAAGAGTATTTGGTAACCCTCAACATTCCGCCCAGCCTTGAAGAGTTGATGGTTGACAGTCTATTGATGTTTGAAGAGGATCATGGTTTTAGCAGTTTTCCGATCAACGCCCATCATCATATTAATAAAGGTTTATCTTTAGCGGAGCAAGTGACCGGGCGTCAAAAACGAATCCGCTTCCAGATGTATGTGCCGGTAGAGGAGTTGCCGAGATTGTTGGAGCAACTACGTCGGGATTTTTCCGGTTCGGGTATTGATTATTGGGTTTTGCCCGTAATTGAAAATGGGGTGATTTAAACTCAATTATCAAGTTTTCTTATCATGACTTTCCCGAACTGGCTACCCACTTTAGACGGGACAAGCAAAAAGGCTTAATCGTCAATACGGTTAACTTAATGATAAAGCATCAAAAGAGACCGTTCTTTGAGCGGAGTCGAAGCGAGTGATCCGCTTCGACTCCGCTCAGCGAACGGCTTAACTTTAAACTGTCCCGCCTTAAGTAGGTAGCCCCCGAACTCAAGGCGAAGATTGGGTGCCGGAAATTGCGCCGGAATAAGGCTTTTCAAGCGCAAGCGAGAATAAGCGTTTCCGGCATCCAGAGTACAAGGATGTACTCATCAATATTACATTGCATCCAATAAAATCGAGTATAAAAATCAGTTAGCAGATGCCTTACGAATGCCATCCATGGCGACTGGATCCCCGGAAATTGTCAATGTAGTTGTCGCCTCGACGGTTAAATTTCACTCCGGTTTGTTTTCTGAATAATCA
>CAIQND010000612.1 GCA_903873045.1 uncultured Methylococcaceae bacterium
CATAATGCCACCGGGTGCCAACAGCGGCCAGATCGCTCGCAGGATATTTTGCTGCAAAGCCTGCAACGGCACAATATCCTCCGCCCTGCGTAGTAACTTGATATCGGGATGACGACGAATAACGCCTAATGCCGAGCACGGCGCATCCAATAAAATGCGTTCAAAAAGTTGACCATCCCACCAGTCTTCAGGCTTGGCGGCATCGCCCACCACCAACTTGGCGGGCAACTTTAAGCGCTGCATAGTATCACTGACCCGCAGCATTCGGGATGCCTCTATATCGACGGCCACCAATTCTTTTAGCTGAGGCTGATATTCAAGGATATGCGCCGCTTTACCACCCGGCGCAGCACAGACATCCAATACCCGTTGTCCGGGCTGCACATCCAACAACCCCGCCGCCAATTGTGCCGCCGTATCCTGAACCGAGATCATGCCGTCGGCAAAGCCAGGCAACATATCAACGGCAACCGGTTTATCGAGAATAATCGCCGAGGTACAAAAACTGACAGCGACGGCTTCAATGCCCTGCCCGCTTAATTGCTGTAAATACTGATCCTGGCTGATGCGTGCCAAATTTACACGCAACGCCATGGGTGGTTGCCGGTTATTTTCCTGAAATATGTGCAGTGCGTGCAGCGGCCAATCCTGCTCAATTTGTTTGATTAGCCAGTCAGGATGACTGATAGCGGAAGATTGCCGGTTATCGGCTTTCTGCTCAAGCGCTTCCTGCTCTCTCAGATAGCTTCTAAGTAATGCGTTAATGAGCGCTTTAGCCCAAGGCTTTTTACGGGCTGCCAAAACGGTTTCCGAGACGGCGGCATGAGGCTTTACCCGCATGTACTTGAGCTGATATAAACCCACTAAAGCCAAAGCCTTAACCGACTGGTCTTTAAGCGGTTTATCGAGTAATTGGCTTAAAATAAAATCCAATCGATGATAAGTTCTGCAAACGCCATAGCATAAAGCCTGAATGAATGCTCTGTCTTTGCCGGATTCAACCGCCTGTAAAGCCGCATCCAGAGCGGCCGTTAACGACTGGCCGTCTTGTAAAACGCGTGATAATACCTGCGCCGCAATTAATCGTGTATTCACTGAATGCTCAACCTAATTTGACCCCGTTAACATCATGGGCATTTAAAAACGCCTGAGCCGACATGCGTTTCCCGCCTGGAAGCTGAACTTCATGCAAACGTAACCACCCTTTTCCGGTTGCCACATCCATACTTTTATTAAGACTGCTTACAATACCCGGCTCTACATCAGCATCGTCTGCTATCGCCTCGGCCGTCCATATCCGCAATACCTTGCCTTGATAAAGCGTTTGCGACACGGGCCAAGCGTTTAAACCCCTGACCTTTAAAGCCAAGATACTGGCTGACTGGTTCCAGTCGATAATCGCTTCGGTTTTTGTTAATTTTTCAGCGTAAGTCACCAGGCTTTCATCTTGTGGCTCTGCGGGAACCGGCGCAATTTCCATCGCTGCCAGCACCTTGCTTAAGCCTGTCGCGCCCAACACAGCTAATTTATCATGTAAATTGCTGGCGGTATCGTTAGCGTCAATGACATACTCTTCCTTGTGCAACATATCACCCGCATCCAACTTACGGACTATTTGCATGATGGTTACACCGGTTTTTTCATCACCCGCCATTAATGCCCGTTGAATAGGCGCAGCGCCACGCCAACGCGGCAATAATGAGCCATGGACATTAAGGCAACCCAGCTTGGGCACAGCCAAGGCGGCTTCCGTTAAAATCATGCCGTAAGCGACGACCACCATCAAATCCGCAGCAAATGACTCCAATAACTGTAAATCCTCGTCCGCCTTTAAAGTCAGCGGCTGAAACACAGGAATTGAATGACTTAAAGCCAGTGCTTTAACCGGACTGACATGTAACTGCCGCCCCCTGCCTGCCGGTCGATCCGGCTGTGTATAGACGGCACAGACTTCGTATTTGGAATCCAGCAACATTTGTAAGCTGGGTACAGCAAAATCCGGCGTTCCGGCAAAAATAATCTTCATGCTCAGCTATTTTCCATTTTATGAATTTTTTCCAACTTCTTTTTGATTCGCTGTCGTTTCAAGGACGAAATATAATCAACAAACAATTTTCCGTTCAAATGATCCATTTCATGTTGAACGCAAACCGCCAGCAAATCCGTCGCCTCAAATTCAAAAGACTGACCGTCTCTATTGAGTGCTTTTACCCTGATATGCTCTGCCCGCTTTACCTTTTCAAAAAAACCGGGTACAGAAAGACAGCCTTCTTCGGACTCTTTAATGCCGTCTTTTTCAATAATATCAGGATTTATTAAAAAGATGGGATCATCTTTTTCTTCACTAACATCAATGACAATAACCCGCTGATGCACATCAACCTGGGTAGCCGCCAAACCTACGCCGTGCGAGTCATACATCGTCTGAAGCATATCATCGACCAATTTTTTGATTTTATCATCGACCGTTTTTACCATTGCGGCTTTTTTGCGCAATCGTTCGTCCGGAAACTCGAGAATAGTTAAAATACCCAACAAACTCTCCACTAAAAATAATTCCATATTGGAATTTTATATTAATTACTATAAACTTTGAATGCACAAAGACTAAAAAAACGCCACCACAAATCATTATGATTTATCGATCACTTTTTGGATTTATCGCTTTTTTCATCCTTAGTATAAATACTTGGGCAGAAGAAATACAAATAAACCCTAATCATCCAGACCAATACACCGTCGTTAAAGGTGATAACTTATGGCAAATTGCGGGCAAGTTTTTAAATCACCCCTGGCAATGGCCTGAACTATGGCGCAACAACGCCCAAATTAAAAATCCACACCTGATTTATCTGGGTGATACTATTTATTTTTCCATTGTAAACGGAAAGCCGCAGCTTGGCTTGTCCAAAAATGCACAACCCGTCCAAACGTTGGTTGATTCCCCGTGCGTTCTTAATGAAGAAACTGTTAAAAAAGGTCGAACAAACTTTGCCGTTTCCGAATCAGGAAAGCTATTACCGTGTATTCGGGAAACTCCAATCAAACAAGCGATTAACTTAATCCCTTCTGAATCTATTGCGCAATTTTTAACCTCGCCTAAAGTGGTCACCGAAAACGACATCAACCGCGCACCCTATGTTCTTGATATAGTGGGTGAACATCTGATTGCCGGCGCAGGTGACAAACTTTATGTGCGCTCAATAACCCAACCAGAAAATCTGTCTTATACCATTTTCCGGGCCGGCAGTGCCTACATCAGCCCCGAAACCGGTGAAAACCTGGGGTATGATGCCGAATATATTGCTGACACCACCTTGCAACAACCCGGTGACCCTGCAACCTTATTCATCACTAAATCAGGCCGTGAAATTCGGAAAGGTGACCGGGTCATGCCAAAAACAGAAGATGAGGTGACCTTGAATTATTTCCCAAGACCACCCGAAAAAAGCATCAATGGCAGCATCATCAGCGTTCTTAGCGGCGTTTCTCAAATAGGACTTTATAATGTAGTGGTTTTAGACAAAGGCACTAAAGATGGTATCCTAGCAGGACACGAGCTGAACATATACCAAAAAGGCAAAACTATCAATGACCCGTACAGCACTATTAAAAACGATGTCGTTAAGCTGCCCGATGAAATTGCAGGCACCCTGATGGTTTTTCGTCCCTTTGAGCGCGTCAGTTACGCGCTGGTTATGAAAGCCACTCAGGCCATTCACATTTTAGATAAAGTTAAAACCCCCTGAATATAATTACCCAACCCAACGACGACGACTTAAAATACTGGCTTGCCCTATTACGCACGCCCGGTGTCGGTTGCCGAACCTTTCTTGGACTGCTGCAAACGCATACCCCTGCGCAGTTATTTGCAGAATCGACTTCAGCACTTTCGGCTTTAGGCTTAAAAAGTGCTATTATTCAAAGCATCAAAAATCCGGACTGGACTCCCATAGATTATGATTTGTCCTGGGTCGAACAAAAAAACAATGCCGTCATTACTTTTAATGATGCCAACTATCCTGCACAATTAAAGGAAATTGCCGATCCACCACCGCTTTTATTTGTACGGGGTAATGCGGATTTATTGTCGCACCCTCAAATTGCCATCGTGGGTAGTCGCAACCCTTCCTCTTTAGGTGAGGAAACGGCCTTTAACTTTGCCAAAACACTCAGTCGTCATGGTTTTGTCATTACCAGCGGCTTGGCTTTAGGCATTGATGCGGCCAGTCATCGAGGCGCACTCAATACGAAAGGTTATACCGTTGCGGTAACAGGAACCGGACTAGACCGGGTCTACCCTGCCCGACATAAAGACTTGGCGACTGAAATTGTTAATACGGGCGTCATGGTTTCAGAGTTTCCACCCGGCACTACCGCCAAAGCCAATCATTTTCCGAGGCGAAACCGCATTATCAGCGGCTTGTGTCAGGGTTTACTGGTTGTTGAGGCGGCCAAACAAAGCGGCTCATTAATTACCGCACGAATGGCTTTAGAACAAAACCGTGAGGTTTTTGCCATTCCCGGTTCGATTCATAACCCGCTGGCACGCGGCTGTAATGCACTCATCCGTCAAGGCGCAAAACTTGTCGAAACCACCCAAGATATTCTTGAAGAATTAAATCAATACTATCAACAAGATGACAACATAACACCCATCACGATGGAATCAATACTTGACCTGGAGCAACAAACATTATTGAATCACGTTATGTTTAGCCCAACGTCCATTGATAAACTGGTTGAAAATACCGGCGAATCCGTTGAAGTTATTTCTTCAATGCTACTGATTCTGGAATTACAAGGTTATCTGGAAGCAACCGCTGGCGGTTGCTATATGAGAGTAAAATAATCATAAACAACAACACACTATGAAAGAAAATATTTTTGATGTCCTGATATATTTGTTTGAAAACTATATGGAAGATGAAATTGAACTGCTTCCTGACAGCGATGTTATCAGAACAGAATTACTCGAAGCTGGCTTTGAATCTTGCGAGGTTAATAAAGCGTTTGACTGGCTTGACTCACTGAGTATCCAACGCGCCATAAAGCCTACGGTCACCTCCGCATTTCGTATTTTCTGCACGCAGGAAATAGAAAAGCTTGACCTTGAATGCCGCAATCTTATTATGTTTCTTGAACATAATGGTATTTTAAACTCAAGCAACCGGGAAATTGTCATTGATCGGGCAATGGCA
>CAIQND010000613.1 GCA_903873045.1 uncultured Methylococcaceae bacterium
CCATTCGGCTGCCAATTCGACGAGTTTCTTGCCATAACCGTTGTTCATCACTGCAATACAACACACAGTCCGGTTCAATTATTTGCCACGCCAAGGGAATAGGCGCTTGATTAATATCAACAATGGATAGCTGGAAATCATACAAACCTAATGCCTCTTGCCAGTCTAGTGCCAAACATTCAGGTCTTAAGCGCTTCTCCAGCGGATCATTCTTGATAAAAGATTTAAAAGCGACAGCTAAATCATAATCACTGTTTATATTGGCAGTCCCTTTAACACGAGAACCGTAAAGCCAAACAATGACTACCTCTGAATTACTCTTGGCCAACTCAATAATTGCTGTTTGTATTTTATTCATTTGTGTTGTGTTTTTAGCGAATGTGTCGGGTTACGGCTATCGCCTAACCCGACCATGGCTTTCATCAGAAAAATAAGCATTATACGGAGCTAAAAACCACAAATCAATCGAGTCTGACCCCATTGATTCCTTATTTTTTTTGACCCCTTATTTTTTTTGACCCCTTATTTTTTTGACCCCTTATTTTTTCTTGGCGAATCATTCTTCTGCTCGGTTTTATTTATCTGTCCCGCTTTAAATTGATAGCCGCTTTATGAGTAACAGCTTATAAAAAAGCCACCTCCGAAGAAGTGACTTCATTTTTAATAGCATTAAGCGATAACTGTCATCACTATGATACTGATCCATCTCAGCTTATATTTGTGCCTTTCTGCGTAAAGCACCTAGTCCTAATAAGCCTGAACCGAACATCCATATTGCGGCGGGGACTGGGACGACCGTAATTGGTGGTGCTATAAAGCTGATTTGATCTTCAAGAAGAAACCAAGCGTGGCCACCATTGGTCAGTCCAGGGAAATTGACAATTCCGGAAACACCAGTGATATTACTAAAGGTGGTTGTTCCTAAAAGTGTGTTTGCTGCATTAAAAAATTGGCCTTCGTAGCCAGTAGAGCCATATATAGTGTATCCATCGCCGTCAAAATCAAATACGCCATAACCTGAAGTCCCAATACCAGAAAGGGAGATTGAATTGATTGTGTGGCCAGAATTATTCACAACACCAACGAGTGTGTCTTCAATAGAATCAGTAGACGGAACTGTAGAATCGATCAGAGTGTCAATGCTACCATCAGCATTGTATCGATATTCCAAAGCAAGTGTATGTGCAGCACCCACACCACCGACTGGACCATCTGTAAGCGAACCCGCAGCTACATTTATTATCGCAGCATTGGCAGCAGTTCCTGAAAGGATTGTAATGGCAGTAAGAGCGCCGAATAGCGTTGTTTTTTTCATAAATTTTTGCTCATAATTATAATTATAATTAATTATCCCATCCATAACTAAATTGTCATCAATAGGCTGTCGTGTAAACTACTCCATACAAAAATAAGTTGCAGCTTCAATTGAAACTAAACCCATTTTTTTACCAAAGTAAGAATAGGACTACACGACTACACAGTAACACTCAAGCTTTGCCAATGCAAGGATGTAACTGCAAAAATACGACACTCTTCATTTTTGGGTAAAAGTAGTCATGTAGGTTGGACAACATCTTTTCGTTGCCCAACATTCAACGGTCAAAATCAGAATATCAAAAGATTTCTTCAATGCCATTCGCGCGTTCCAACGCGAAAATGTCGGGCACGAAAAGCCTATGTTCGACCTACTTGGCTGTAATTATACAGTAACAATATTGTAATTAAATAGTAACAAAACTATGGAGTCAGGTCTTTCATAAAACTATGGGGTCAAAACTATGGGGTCACAAAAACTATGAAACTATGGGGTCAGGTCTTTCATTATTATATTTCAATGTAATAATGAAAATCTGTAAGGTGGATTCGCCCATAGGCAATCCACCAGAACTTCGACTGACTATAATCAACGTTATGTTTTGATTGGTGGTTTTCTGTCGCGTAACCGCCCTTCACTCTAAGCTCTACGATTTACCCGGTTTACATAACCGACAACGCGCAGCAATCTATTTGTATTTTCGAAGTTTAATGGTCAGCAAACGGTTAGTTTTTCGTTAAATGCCTGTAATCAGAAAGTCGATCGCTGAAATAATTTCAGTTCTGATATGAGCCAGAGAACCTTCGCAATTGCTTAA
>CAIQND010000614.1 GCA_903873045.1 uncultured Methylococcaceae bacterium
ACAGACTTTATGCGTTTAGATCGCCCTCGCATTACGCCAGATCGAGCTCAGGCAATTTGCATTTTTTAGATTACCAGAACGTTGGGTTACCCATTTTAGACGGGAAAAGCAAAAAGGCTTAACCCTCAATAGCTTTAACTTAATGATAAATCATCAAAAGAGACAGTTCGCTGAGCGGAGTCGAAACGGGTTGTCCGCTTCGACAGGCTCAGGACGAACGGATAAGTCTCGACTATGTCCCGACTTAGGTTGATAGCCAAAACTTCAATATCTTTTAAAATACGAGTGACGGGATTGCAATCCCCATCACTCGTCAGCCTGTTTATTCTTGGATATCATCAAAAAAAACACCTGCCTGCAATAAATTGCAAGAATTGGTCATGTTTTGATAGTTTAATTAACCTACAATTAATATACAAATAAAAATTAATCAAGAGATCAACATGCAAAAATCAGTTCCTATCAAAAACAACATGACTTGGCCCAAATTCTCTTTTGCAGTAGAACACGCATGTCCTCGGTGTAGAAATCGAGATACGAGACTATCAAAACGCCCAAAAGGCAGCTTGTTTAATAAGGTATTCAGAATAGCTCACCGCTGCAATATATGCTATTCTCGGTTCTGGATATTTCGTCCCTTCCGTATGCTTATCCTCACAGGCGTAATGCTCTATATTTATAACTATTTAAGCCCGCTAATTTAGGCTTGAAGAATTGTTTTCAAGGCTCTATTATTTTTCCGAAACAGCCCTGTGTGCCTGACTACTCGTAAATAACAAAACCGCCTAACGGAATCGTTAAATGAATTGCCCTGGCATTTCGTGATTATTAAAGATATGCGACCAAGACCTTACCTTTGACCGCCATAATTCCGTATAAGGAATTACATGATTTACATACTGCTTTTCAAACCAAAATACTGCTTTGTTCCATAAACTTAAAAGCTATCCATAGGTTAGCCTGTGTCCACAACAGTGGTGTTGTGTCATTAGGAACATAATGACCCTTTTCTAAATAATACAATTCCGGGCATTTAAAACCGCCAAACGGGCTGTCTTCCGGCGTTAATTGTTTTAATGAACGATTAAAATAATCAGTTTGCAATTGCAAGTATTCCGGGTTTTTAGTCTGTTGATATTTCTTCCCATAAATGACGGAAATAATTGGATCAAAAATACACCATTGCGCTTCCTGTCCCGCCTTTAACAAGCTGTCACGACTGCTCATATCATCACTGACATCGATGGTTCTGAATTCGGGTTTTAACTTTTCTTTGTAATCGGCTGACCAATAAGAATCACCACTATAACGGCGGATACCGTAATCACCTTGTAAATGTTTAATGACGTTTTCCAGAATTTGATTTTCCAGGGTTTTATCTTGAATAACATCCAAGGGATAAATCAGAAATAACAATGCGGCATCATAAGGGCGATATTTTACAGGTTGGCGACATTCAGCAGGCAGTATGTTCCTTAAATTGAACTGTCCGTTTTCAATTAATTCATCTAAAAAATAAAGAGTAATAATATTATCGTTATATTGAACGGGTGTTTCTTGTTGCACTAAATTTCTTAATTCAGTTAATGCGGCAACCACGACACCAATACTGGACGCTTCTATTTTTTTAGCTTCTTCCCAATGACCATTATCTTCATCTTGCCAATATTCAATTTTTTCGAAATATAACGCAAATAATGCCAGTAATTGATTTTGTTCTGGTGTGATTGAAATTTTTTTATCGTTGGCTAATTTACAGAATAGCCATAAGAAATAGCCGAGTGCGTCATTTTGGGCATGTGACCATTTTTGATTTATTTCTGACAAATCATTGCCGTTAAAGCGTATGTGCGGGCGATTCATAGGCTTATGAAAATCCAATTCACATGAAATTATTTTTTCAAATCGCCATTGATGTTTAATGAAATAATCAGCAAAGGTAATTACATTTTTCAAAGCTATTTCGGTATAGCCATTGATGTAGTGGGCGTTGGCGATGTGGATATTATCCCGAACCCAAACATTACTGTAGCCTGTATATTCACAGTCCGTTTGTAGATGAGCGGCAGGAAATAAGCCATTTTTTAATACCGGAAAAAAATGTGCTTTGTTTTTTTAAAATGTGCGACAGCTCCTTAATATTTTCAAGAGATTTTACATTTAATGTCATAAACTTTTTCCTAATAATGTTTAGTTTGTTCACCTGACCAGCGGAGTTAAATAAGGTGATTTCTGCGAAAGAACCTACCCATTAAACGAATCCAATCGCTTGCTTGATTGAGAAAATTCTACTTTTAATGGGTAAAATATTCTCCGGAAATCACCTTAAACTATGAATCACACATGGGCGGCAATATACAGGTATCGTCACCGTAGAGACGCGATTTATCGCGTCT
>CAIQND010000615.1 GCA_903873045.1 uncultured Methylococcaceae bacterium
ATTTTGATTGGCGAGTTGCAAACTGGCCTGGGCATCGCGTAAACCCACCAGACCGAGTAAAGGTTGCTTGGGGCTGCTCTCAATCCAATACAGATTTTTAACGGCCCGGGTGATGGCAACATACAAGGCGTTAACATAAAACTTATAGACCTCCAGCGATTTGTCGGTTTTATCCTTGCCACGGGCATATTTAATATCCAGTTCCAAATCTGCGGCACTGACCCCTTTGGTGATTTCCCGGTAGCGGGCTTCTTCTTGGCTTAAAAAGTTGTAGAGAATAATATTTTCATATTCCAGACCTTTGGCTTCCTGAATGGTAAATACCAGGGGCGTACTAAAATGTTGCTGCGCGGCCGGTTTTTGGTCAACCGTCATGACGATCACCGCAAACAGCGTGGAGGCTTTGGTTTTACTGTCCAGTTCTTGGCGAATGGTGGCCGTGTCTTGTAAAAACAGCACTTCGCCCTGATTATGGCCGTTACTTTCCACCAGATAATGACTTTCTTTATCAATAGAGCCAAAGCGCTGGTTTTTGATTTTTAAAATCTTGTTGGCAATATCGGTGACTTGCGGCGAATTGCGGTAATTGGTGTTGAGAATCCGGATCAGCTCATCAGAGGTTTGTAGGTCATCCTGCCGGTAAAACAGGCTTTTTACTTTCGACCAGGAAAAGAAGTTGGGATGGACAATCTGGTTGGAATCGCCGCACAAGATAAAATCCTGCGCCCGACGTAGCGATTTGATAATCAGATACAGCTGGATATTGGTTAAATCTTGTACTTCATCGACAATGACAAAATCGTAACGTGGCTCAATAGACTGTAGATACTGATGACTGATAATATTGCTGTCGTAGAGATGCTGCTCTTGTAAAAAAACCAGATATTTTTCAAAAACGGTGTAGACAGCCTCACGCTCTTCCGCCAGAAAAATCGATTCCTTGACGCCCAGATTCAGATAATCTTCACGGCTTAACCAGCTTTTATCGGTAGCCGGCCCGGTGATGACACCGCGAAACTCCTCAAACAGTTTATGCGCATCTTTCAGTTGACCGTGATGATGGCGGCTAAACCATTGCTGGAAAGCCTGAAAAGTAACCGGTTTACCGGCAGGCACCCGAATACTCTCCAGAAACTCCTGAAACGATAAAAAATCGATCTGTTGGTCAGGGTTATCGTAATGGTGAGCGTAATACAGGTCGCGGGAGTTTTTAACCAGATAAGCCGACTGGGTTACATACAGCACGTCGCCTACGGCCTGTTTCATTTTTTCCAGAGTCAGGGCCGTTTTGCCGCTACCGGCTGAACCGATCACAATCAACGGCGGTTGCAAATCAAAAATCGACTGCTGACGATCATCAAACGAGATGATTTTATCCAGCAGGTTAAAGGAGCCGTGGTTGGGATTAAGATAAACCAGGGCTTGCTCACTGGTTTCATCCGGCTTGTGTATGACGGGGATTTTATCTTCATCGATACTGCCGACCTGGCGCAGAAAACGCGAATCTTGATAAGCGTGGTTTTTGATAAACTCCAGTAGCAGCGCGTAGTTTTGTTCCTGATGACGATAAATAGAGAACAATAAGCGGTCGCGTTGATTAAGTCGGGCCCGGTACAAATTATCGCCAACTTTTTTAACCTCAGCCGATTTAAAGTCATCGTCTTCCAGGTAGCGTTGCAGTTTGGCAAAGCCGGGAATGGTTTTGGGATTAAGTTCGTTGTAGACCAGGACTTTCATGAATCCATTTTCTGATAAGGATTGGGCTGTGGCAGCGGTTAAAAAATAATGTAGTGTGCTTTCTAATTATACTGGTTTTTACCAAGCCCGCACGATGCGGGACATTTTTTGTAGGGGCAGGCTTTACGCCTGCCCTTTAATCTTTAATGCCACGATGTTGGCAGGGCAACCGCAAGGGATTGCCCCTACAAGACACGGATATCGTTACATAAAAGTAGGCGCAAGATATTTAAGTGATGTCAGTAAATTCTATGGCTATATCGCGCCAATGATTACGGCATTGCTTTTAAACGCGGCGCAGGCCAAAACGCCCGGTTTTAATCCCAGTGACTCGGCACTGGTCTGGGTTATTGTGGCAACAATACTGTCGCCATTGGACAATTGGATGACAACTTCTGAATCCACGCCATCGTGTTGAACCCGAATCACTGTTCCACGCAGGCAGTTACGCGCCGACAACGGCGTGTTATCCGGCTCGGTGATAACGAAAATCTCCGGGTCATTAATCAGCAACACGACATCACCGCCGACACTCAGTTCAAGTAAATTAAGCTCGGTTAACGTCAATGAAGTGACAATCTGTTCGCCCCCTTTTAATTCGACTAATACTTCAGCATTAACGGCACCTGTTTTAATGGCGGCAATAATGCCAAACAACTGATTGGTTGCACTGGTTTTTATCACCAGTCGCTTAAGCAACATAAGCACGTTGGGGTCTTTCGCCAAATTCTGATTGAGTTGCTGCAAAAACTGTTGGTGCTGCTGTTCGAGTTGGGTAAATAGTTGCAACAGCGATTGTCCAGCAGTGGTCAGGCAGGTGCCGCCGCCTTTGCTGCCGCCGGTAGCGGTGCTAATTAACACTTTGGGTGCGAGATTGTTGGCACGTTCTATCATCTGCCACGCGCCTTTGTAACTTAAACCCACTTGCTTGGCGGCCTGATTGATGGAGCCGCTGTGCCCTATCGCTCTTAACAAGGCCATCATGCGACTATCCAGTGAACCGACCAGGCGTAATTCACCTTCGACCCAAGGCGGGGTTATGTTGTCTTTTAGTTTTTTGGGCATATCATTATCTAAATTGTGAATATTCAAGAGAGCCAAAATTTTTTCGAACCCAGTATTATGTCTTTAAAAAAACGCTCTGTTTCTTGTTTTCATTACTTACTTTTGTATATGGCGTAATATACTAAACAGGCATCCTTAACACTACCAATACGGTCTGTCTTGCATAATTGCTCAATCGACGATGCAAGTTTTCGAGTGTAATTATAGGTCATCCATGTTTCTACAAAATAAACTTTTTACGGTATCGCTGCGTAATATGCCAATTGAGTATTCCCTTATCAAGGTTGCTATTATTAAAACCTAATCAAATCCATGAGACATTAATATGAAAACAAGTGCACGCAATCAATTTACCGGAATCGTCAGTGAAGTGCTTATTGGCGAGGTGAATGCCGAGGTTCATATCAGCTTGAGGAGCAGCGAAACCATCGTTGCTTCGATTACCAAAGAATCCGCCGAAACATTGGGCATAAAGAGCGGCGTGCAAGTTATTGCCTTGGTCAAAGCCCCGCAAATCATCATCGTCACCGATTTTGGAGGTTACCGTGTTTCCGCACGTAACCAGTTCCCCGGTACGGTGATCTTGGTTAAGCCCGGTGCGGTCAATACCGAAATTGACATTGAATCAAAGGGCGGCGAGCAGATTACCGCGACCGTGACCAACGACAGTGTTGAAACCTTGGGTTTGCGTAAAGGCCAGGCTGTCACCGCTATCTTCAAAGCAGGCGCTGTAATTTTGGCTGTCGGCAGTTGATGTTTCGCAACGCGACTGCATACCGGCTTTCGGTTGCGGTCACGTTGCTTTTGTAACACAGGCTACCCTGTTGCTGGAAATGAATGTAAAACTGCGTAGGGGGGGCACTTTAATCTGACCACGCAATTGTCAGGCGACGACTCAAACGTTGGCCTGTTCGGTAAATCCGGTGCAGGCAAAAGCACCGTATTAGCCCGTTCCTCGGTCTAAATCTACATCCCCCGCTTAACAAATTCAAGCCTCCCATTATTTGCCTGTTAAAAACAATTTATTTTCATAATCGTTATTTACTTTGATACATAACGATTTATAATGAAGTCTGTTTTTATTACAGAGACTTGTTAAACAGGAGTCGTGTGCATCGATGAAACAACGTCGATGTTTCTTACTATTTACATCACAGGTGATTGATGAAGCAAAGAAAAAATCATACAAAGGCTATTGCCAGTCATGCACTTAAACTAATGATCATCGGTGGCTTCTCTATAAGCAGCATGGATACTATTGATGCGGCGGAAAAGAAAACTTACGCCCGGGTGCCCTTTAGTGCCTTCTCCAGTCAAATGGAGGATGCTTTGTTGGGATCGGATAAATATGAAAAACCGGTCTGGAATCTGCACGATACTTTGAAGCTTCCGAATTGGCTATCTGCAACATTCGAACAGCGCACCCGCTACGAAACCATGTCCGGATCTTTCAAAGCCAATAGTAAAGGCGGCGATCAGCAAATTCCGCTGCAAACCACGCTATGGCTGGAAGCCCGTTTGAGTTCATTCCGACTTGGCACCGAGTTCATGGATGCCCGCGCATTGAATTCCGACAGTAGTACCGGCATGAATAACACCATGAGCGATAGTTTGGATTTTTTACAAGGTTATGCCGCCTGGTCTGACCAGAATGTATTATACAGCGGTTTAGGTGCCGAGGTGGTTGCCGGTCGGCAAACCCTAAATTTCGGCAGTCGGCGGCTGGTGGCGAGGAATACCTTCCGCAACACCATCAACAGCTTCACCGGGGTAAAGGTAAGGGTGATCGATTACGGTAACTGGCAATTCAACGGCTTTGCCAGCACGCCGGTAAACCGCCTCCCGGCTTCCGCCGCCGGCCTGCTCGACAATGACCAGGTTTTTGACAGGGAAAATACCAACACCTGGTTTTCCGGTGGTTTCTTCGAAATGAACGATCTGGCCTGGGGTATCAGCAGCGAGTTGTATTTGTATCATCTTGACGAGGGCGGCAGTACTAGCGTTCCAACCCGTCACCGCCGTTATTTTACGCCCGGCACGCGCTTTTTCAGTAAACCGGCCAAGGCGGCAATTGACTTTCAACTGGAAACCATCGGCCAGTTCGGTACGGTACAAGAGACCACCGCACCTAACAGCAAAAATCTAAACCATAATGCCTGGTATCAACATGCTGATGTCGGTTACACCATTGATATGCCATGGTCACCCCGTCTGGGGTTGGAATATGATTATGCCAGCGGCGACAAAAACTCAAACGATAATCAAGACCAGCGTTTTGACACCCTCTACGGTGCCCGCCGATTTGACTTTGGCCCCACCGGCATTTTGGGCGCATTCTCCAGAGCCAACATCAACTCGCCCGGTTACCGTATCAACCTTGCGCCGCGTTCCGATATATCGTTACAACTTGACCATCGTATATTCTGGTTGGCACAAGAAACCGATTGCTGGGGCGGCGCCACCTGTAGCGGCAGTAGTTTTATTCTCCAGGATAAAACCGGTCGTAGCGGCAATAATATAGGCTCACAGCTTGATTTAATAGCGCGTTGGGATTTTAACAGCAGCCTTAATTTTGAAACCGGCTATACCCATTTATTTAAAGGATCATTCGCCGAAAATGCGCCGAACGCTCCAGCGCCGGTCGATGTCAATTACTTTTATATAGAAAGCATACTGAGATTTTAAGCATAGGATTGTGCATGAAATAACTTCGGCATCTTGCTCCCTCTCCCTCTGGGAGAGGGCTGGGGTGAGGGAATATAAATGGTCAAGTTATTTAATGCACGTTCCATAGCTTATAAAAATGTGCAGAAACCCAGATTGGCAAGGCCTGCCAATCCCCTTTTTAAATTTCCTTGGAGATAGATTATGTTAATCAGTACTTTTTCCCGCGCAGTCATACTGTCAATGTTGCTGCTGATCGGCCAAACAAGCCGGGGTGCCGCCACGTTGGTCGCTGTCGCTGCCAACTTCAGCAAACCGATGACGGAAATCGCCGCCGAATTTGAAAAGGCGACCGGACACAGTGCCCACTTATCATTTGGCTCATCGGGTAAATTTGTTTCGCAACTGGAAAATGGCGGCCCTTTTGAAGTGCTGTTGTCAGCTGATGAAAAAGGGCCGCAAAAACTGGAACAAGACGGATTGACTGTCCCGAATACCCGTTTCGTTTACGCGCTGGGCAGGCTGGTTTTGTGGTCGGCAACCCCAGGCTATGTCGATGACGAAGGTAAAATTTTGACCACCGGCGGCTTTAAACATCTGGCCTTGGCTGATCCCAAATTGGCACCTTACGGAGCGGCAGCCGTGGAAGTATTAAAAAAGCGGGGACTGTTCGATAAATTACAACCCTTGTTTGTACAAGGTGAAAACATCGCCCAAACGTATCAATTTATTAGTACCGCTAACGCTGAATTGGGCTTTGTTGCTTTATCACAAGTGATTGAAAACGGTAAAGTCGGGAGCGGTTCAGGTTGGATTATCCCCGACAATGACCACGCACCCATCCGCCAAGGTGCCGTTTTAATGAAGAAAGGCGCTGAAAATCCCGCTGCACCCGCCTTGCTGAATTTTTTAAAATCCGCACCGGCATTGGCTATTATCAAAAAATACGGTTACGATTTACCCCAATAATAACTGATGTTACTTTAAGCTGAAAACAATCACCACGAAGATTTTGCTTTGGTTTTTCGGCTACCCACGTAAGGCGGGACAGTTTAAAGTTAAGCCTTGCGGCTTGTCCCTGCTTACGTGGATGGCCTTTTATGTAACGATATCCGTGTGTTGTAGGGGTAATCCTTTGCGGTTACCCTGCTAACATCGTGGCATTAAAGGGCAGGCGTAAAGACTGCCCCTACAAAAAATGTCCCGGCTAAAGTGGGTAGCCGGTTTTTCTTCGTGAACTTCGTGTCTTCGTGGTCTGTAATATCTTTAAGGAATGCGCATGAAATAACTTAGGCATCTGGCGCCCTCTCCCTCTGGGAGAGGGCTGGGGTGAGGGGATATAACAGGTTAAGTTATTTTATGCAGGATCCTAAGTTGATGTGTATGTGTATGTGTTTACAACCACGACCGATACGTTTGAAGGCTTATATAGTCTCGTAGGCCGGTATAAGGCTTTTCGAGCTTAAG
>CAIQND010000616.1 GCA_903873045.1 uncultured Methylococcaceae bacterium
AGAAGTTAACGGTATTGTCGAAACGGATGCCGTCGATTTTGAACTCCTCTATCCAGTAACGACAAACGTCGAAAATAAATTCCTGGGTACAGGTATGGTTAAAATCCAAATCCTGAAGGCCGGGAAACTCGCCGTAGAATTGTCCAGTATACGGGCAATCCTTATCGTAGCTTTGATAGAAAGCCTTGTAGGGAAAACCGGTATAAACATGGTTGAAAACGCCGTCCATAATTACATGGATGCCGCGTAAGTGGCATTCGTTTATCAGCTTCTTCAGCCAGAACAACTTTTCTTCCGGGTGATTAAGATCGTTGGCATAACGGTATTCGACCGAATAATACAAAGCCGGCGTGTAGCCCCAGTTAAATCTATCGTCGTTCCACGCCGTCCACGGCATGAACAAAATTGCGTTGAATCCGCAACCCTGTATATGATCCAGCTTATCACGAATGGCATCCAGCGGCGCACGTTTGCCGCGAAATTCCGAGGTGAAATCGTCTATCATCAACTCGTAAATCACTAGATCACGCAACGGTTTGCGGTCACCTTTTATGGGAGCAATTTTGTTATCATTCGGCTGACTGCCGCCAATCACGAAAGCCGCATTCATATTATCTTCGCCGCCGTAACGCGCGCAGGGATCACTGACCCAGCGAGTAGAGTTATCGTTAAATGTCACATAGTACTTATACTGATAAAAATCTTTGGGGAGTTCCTTGGGTGTCTGCCATTCCCAGATTTCGCCCTCATCATGTTTCGTCTTCGTCATCGCTACGGCCAGGCTAGGCTCCCAATCTTTTGCCTGGCCTAATGCCTTTTGAAAATCACCGCAAACTTGAATGGATTTAATATTATGTTGTAGCCCGGAGTCTTCCTTCGGGAAAAATATTCTAAATCGCGCTTTACCCGATTTCTCACCGTCGCCGACTTGCCAAGCACCTAATTTTTCATTCATATACTTCATCATTGTACTCCTCTATTGTTGGTCGAAATGTTGCCGTACAAACAAGATATGATTAATGGGTTTAGAACCCATTGCCTTTAAGTTAAGCCATTCGCTGAGCGGAGTCGAAGCGATTTTGCTGGCTTCGGCTCCGCTCAGCCAACGAGACTCCCGCTCAGCCAACGGTTTATCTTGCCAAGAGGCGCTTAACTTAACGGCATTGGTTCGAAACCCATTAATTTTCAATTTTCAAAAAAGTGAGAATTAATAAGGCATTCATACAAATCACACCTCACTTTTATGAAGGGGTATTCGTAAATAAAGACTTACAACGCGGCTCTGTCAAAACAGCTAGAGCCGCTTTAAAATTAAAGAATCAGTTCTGCCACTTCAACTATTACGGCTTGAGACTATGTTCGGGTAATTTTTTAGATACAAAAACCTTAATTACTTGTTTATCAGTCTTAAGACCAATACCCGTAACGTTCGGTAGCTGTAGAGCAGCATCTTCGTATTTTTTTGTACATCCATTATTTCCACTTAATTTCCTTGTGTATACTGCCCACCAATCGCCAAACTGTTACAATCCAAATTTCTTGGTATCAACGTACTCGTGACTGATCAGCGTCCACCAATCCACGGCCAGTCCTTTCAATACATAGTCATAAGGTAGCCAACCGTAACCCGCATCGCCCCAACTGGTTCCCCAGGAATTTCTGATTAATAACGCCCCCGTGGTTGTCGTGCCACAATTGGCGTTCTTGATTGCCAGGGTATCGTCATAACCGACCGCCATAATGGCATGTCCACCGGCAACCTTATCCGCTGGGCAAGGGAATGGAATTTTGCCTTTACCTGCACCATTCGCCTGACTAATGGAATCATAAACCGTAAAGCCAAACATGGAAGGTAAGTTGCCTGCCAGATTAGTCTTGATTTGATTCAGCAGGTTTGCCGGTGTGGTACCCACAGGATCCAGCCGGTAATAATTAATCGCTTGGAAAGATTGAGCCAACGCATATAAAAATGCCGTCGGTTCTTTATCGAAATCAGCCGTCTTATAAGGCCAATACTTTTCTGGCGGCACACCTAATAACGCCATTGCCCCCATGGTGCTGCGTAAATAAGCGCCGGTATCGCCCGTCCAACCCAAAAGATTACGTGTTGTTTTATAA
>CAIQND010000617.1 GCA_903873045.1 uncultured Methylococcaceae bacterium
AAAGGCATGAAATATTTCGTGGTATTGAATCAATACTCAGTATACAGTAGATAGCCACAATTAATTTTAGCAAAGCCTGTTTATATCTTGGCTTCAATCATAGAACACGAATGACACCGATTATAGGGATTTCAACGTATTTTATTTTGAGTTGAAAAAGACCGACCTTCACTGTTGATAGGTAATCTTCAATTTTTTTAATACTTGATTCTGGTGAGACCGGCTATAACAAGCAATAGGCGTAGGCCGGAATAAGGCCACCCAAGCGTAGCGCGTGGTGGCGTTTCCAGCATATCGTAGAGAGTGCCGGAAACGCTTATTCTCGCTTGCGCTCGAAAAGTCTTATTACGGCCTACGCCTATATTGGCTTCAATCATAGAACACGGATGATACGGATTTTATTGTTAGGAACGCGCATGAAATAACTTGACCATTTATATTCCCTCACCCCAGCCCTCTCCCAGAGGGAGAGGGAGCAAGATGCCGAAGTTATTTCATGCACATTCCTTAGTCAAAAAAGACCTTAACTGTTTATAGGCAATATTTTCATGAGATTAAAAACCTCTCTTATCCGTGTCCATCAGTCAGATCCGTTTTATCTGTGTTCTATTTTTTAATAGCTGAGTGGTTACTCATCAATAAACTATTAACCCGAGCGTGTCATGTTAAATAATTTACAGACGCCACAAAAAAATCGGCAAGCTATCGGCACCATCGTTGAGGTGCATGGTCCGGTGGTGATTATTGATTGCTCCCGGTTGCCACCCTTGCGCCAGGCTTTATGTACCTGTTTTGATCACAGCACTTATCTGTTTGAGGTGCATCAGCATCTTGATGAGCGCCATATTCGGGCGATTACCCTGCATGGTACTGCCGGCTTGAGTCGGGGCATGATTATTTATGATACCGGCGCACCCTTGCAGATTCCGGTATCGGAACACTGTCTGGGACGGTTGTTAAATATATTCGGCGAACCGCTGGACGGACTGCCCGCCTTGGCGCAAAACGAATTTCGTAATATCCATGCAAAACCGTTGCCCTTATCCGAAGCGATAGGCATCAGCGGGATTTTGGAAACGGGTATTAAGGTTATCGATTTATTATGTCCTTTTGTTAAAGGCGGAAAAACCGGATTATTTGGCGGAGCCGGGGTTGGTAAAACCGTGTTGGTGATGGAGTTTATTCATGCGGTTTCTGCCATTCACAAAGGCGTTTCCGTGTTTGCCGGAATTGGCGAACGTATCCGCGAAGCCCACGAGTTGTGGCGGGAGATGCAGCAAGCCGCCGTCATGCAGGATACCTTGATGGTGTTCGGGCAAATGGACGAATCGCCCGGCGTGCGTTTTCGGGTGGGTCTGTCAGCCTTAACTTATGCCGAATATTTGCGTGATACCTTACATAAAGAAGTCTTGTTTGTGGTCGATAATGTCTTTCGTTTTGTGCAGGCGGGCAGTGAAATTTCAAGCCTGCTCGGTCGCATGCCTGCTACGGTAGGTTATCAGCCCACACTTACTACAGAAGTCGCGGAACTGGAAGATCGGATATTGTCCACACGGCAAGGTGCCATCACTTCGGTGCAGGCGGTTTATGTACCTGCCGATGACATGACCGATCCTGCGGTTAGCGCCATATTGAGCCACTTGGATACCACGGTTATTTTGTCCAGAGATCAGGCCAGCAAAGGCATTTATCCCGCTGTCGATCCCTTGCGTTCAAGCAGCAAATTGATGGACAGGCATACCTTGGGTGATCGTCATTATGCGGTTGCTCAAAGCGTCCGCGAGCATCTGGCGCGTTATCATGAACTGGAAGATATTATTGCCATGCTGGGTATTGAAGAATTATCCGAGATTGATCGCAAAGTAGTGGTGCGTGCCCGTAAATTGCAACGTTATTTGACCCAGCCATTTTCGGTGTTGACCCAGCACACCAAACAAACCGGCGTGTCAGTACCGTTAGAACAAACCTTGACGGATTGCGAAGCTTTTTTGGCAGGACACTATGATGACTTGCCTGAAGAGCAATGCTATATGCGCGGTTCCATGCAGGACAGTCTATGAGTCTAAAAACAGCGATTTGTCCACGAAAAATACGAAAAGCACGAAAATTTTCAAAAAAATACTATGACGTAGATCGTTACCCAAAATGTGAATGGTTGATGCAATGCAATATACTGATTTATTTCGTTTCTTTCGTGGATAAAATGGTTTTTCCATGACAAGCCAATTCGTACTGAATCTGTTTGATGCAACCCATGAGCAGCGCATTACCGGTGTGACTTCTTTTGTCGGTGAAGATAGTACGGGCAGTTTTGGAATCCAGTCCAATCACGCACGCTTTATGACCACACTGACTTTTGGCTTGGCGCGTTTTCGATTGGGAGCAGATGATTGGCAGTATTTGGCACTGCCCGGAGCGGTCGTCTATTTTAACAACAATGAGTTAACGATTAGCACCCGACATTTTTTGATAGATACAGACCTTGAGCGAATCAGCGCCTTATTGGAACGGCAATTAATAACCGAAGAAGAAAATCTGCGTGCCACTCGTGAAAGTTTATACAGAATGGAACAGGCCATGCTTAAGCGCATGTTGATGCTTAAACGTAAAACAGTGTGGTAGCTCTGTTGTGGGAGCGATGCCACTGTCGCGACTAACGCTTCAACTTGCGACAGTGGCGTAGCCCCACAAAGTTGGCGACCACGCTTAGAAATCCGCACGAAATAACTTGAGCAACTTTAATTTTACCCCCCCTAACCCCCCTTTTACAAAGGGGGGGAGTTAGATGTTACTTGGTTACATTATTTGGCTACCCACTTTTAGCGATCACGCAATAATAATTACTTGATCAACGCACCGGAAAAAGACAATTGTCGCCAAGCTTCATATAAGACAATGGCAACCGTATTAGATAAATTAAGGCTTCGACTTTCTGGCTGCATCGGCAGATACAAACAGCGGTCGGCACCCAACTCCGCCAAAATACATTCAGGGATACCCCGTGTCTCAGGACCAAATAAAAAAGCATCTCCCGTCCTAAAAATCACGTCACTGACTATTTGCTTGCCTTTGGTCGTCAGGGCAAAAATTCGTTCAGGATTAACCGTTTCAATAAAAGCACTTAACGAGGCATGTTCTTTAACCGCCACCCATTCATGATAATCTAACCCTGCCCTGCGTAATTTCTTATCGTCCAGTTCAAAACCCAACGGCTTGATTAAATGCAATTGCGTCCCTGCATTTGCACACAAACGGATAATATTACCCGTATTAGCCGGTATTTCCGGCTCAAACAAAACAATATGAAACATTATCAGCCGCTATTTAGCAACATTAACCGGTGTCAGTTTCCACAACTCATTATTGTATTCGGCAATGGTTCTA
This sequence comes from uncultured Methylococcaceae bacterium, assembly GCA_903873045.1. GTDB lineage: Bacteria > Pseudomonadota > Gammaproteobacteria > Methylococcales > Methylomonadaceae > Methylobacter_C. Next base: position 3,385 of record CAIQND010000617.1, read on the forward strand.
TCGGTAGAAAACTTGCCACTGTTGGCGCAATTGATAATGCTCATTTTTGTCCAACGGTCTTTATCTTGAAAAGCCGCTTCCACCCGTTTTTGTGCATCAACAAAACTACGGAAATCGGCAATAGTCACCCACGGGTCGTGCGGACTTTTCATTGAGTCAATAACACCGTCAAAAAGACCTGGCTCAAACTGGTTAAAATGTCCAGACTCCAACAGATTAATCACACGTTGTAAATCTTCATCCTGACTGATAATTGCAGATGGGTCATAATGATCACGCAAATTTTCAACCTGATCTTCCGTCAGACCAAAC
>CAIQND010000618.1 GCA_903873045.1 uncultured Methylococcaceae bacterium
TCCGGAAATCACCTTAAACTATGAACAATGAATAGCCTATTAACCACACATGAGCAGCAATATACAGGTATCGTCACCGTAGAGACGCGATTTATCGCGTCTCTATTTATCGCGTCCCTCGGGTTATCATTTAGACGCGATAAATCGCGTCTCTACCGAGATTAATTTATGGTTGATAGGCATAAGGTTATTTCTGCGAAAGAACTTACCCATTAGACGAATCCAATCGTTTGCTTGATTGGGAAAATTCTACTTTTAATGGGTAAAATATTCTCCAGAAATCACCTAATATCTTTAAGTTGATGCCTATGAGGTGCGCGATGCCGCACCCTACCACTTAAGACATTTCACCACGAAGACACGAAGATTTTTCTTTGGTTTTTCTTCGTGAACTTTGTTTAAGACGCTTAGTCAGCCACTTTTATTTTTTTGCGCCGATAATTGTGGCCATAAAAAATTTCGGTCACTTCTCTGTGCAGCTTTTTTTCTATCTCTTCTTTTTGAGCAGCCGTCAGATTACTTTCTTTCTCGAATAAATAATTTTCCAGCTCGGTTTCCTTGAGCATCATTTTGGTATGAAAAATATTTTCCTGATAAACATTCACGTCTATCATTTGATAGCTTTCTTGGGTATCTTTGGCAATATAATTCTGTATAGACGTGATATTATGATCAATATAATGCTTTTTACCGGATATATCACGGGTAAAACCACGCACTTTATAGTCCATAGTCACCACATCCGACTCAAAACTATGCAGTAAATAATTGAGTGCTTTTAAGGGTGAAATACGACCACAAGTTGATACATCAATATCAGCGCGAAATGTACTGATGCCGTTATCAGGATGACTTTCAGGATAAGTATGAACGGTAATATGACTTTTATCCAAATGCGCCAAGATGGTGTCAGGCAACGGGCCTGGCGATTGGCTATTCATGCTGGGCGGTGGCGGCGCATCCCCTTCTGAAATCAACATGGTAACGCTGGCACCTTGAGGATCATAATCCTGATGGGCAATGTTAAGAATTTGCGCACCGATAATTTCAGCAACATCTTTAAGAATTTGCGTTAACTTCTTGGCGTTATACGCTTCATCAATATATTCTATGTAAGCCTGCTGTTGTTCAGCGGGCGCGTAGCATATATCGTAGATATTAAAACTCAGTGACTTTGTTAAATTGTTAAAGCCGTGTAATTGCAACTTATTCAAAACTGTTAAACCTCGATAACTTCAAAATCATGGGTAATTTCTACCCCCGCTTTACCTAACATTATGGAAGCAGAGCAATATTTCTCTGCCGACAACTTGACTGCCCGCTCAACAGCCGATGCTTTCAAATCACGACCACTGACGACAAAATGCAGGTGAATTTTACTAAACACACTTGGCACAGCATCAACGCGTTCAGCAGAGATTTCTGCAACGCAGTTAACCAGGTTGTTTCTGCCTTTTTGTAAAATCTGTACGACATCAAAAGATGAGCAACCACCCAGACCGACTAAAATCATTTCCATGGGTCTCATACCCATGTTACGTCCACCATGATCAGGCGAGCCATCCATGACAACGGCATGACCACTGCCCGTTTCGCCGACGAACATGACACCATCGACCCATTTAACTGTTGCTTGCATGTTTTTCCCCAGTAAAAATTACGCATAGAGTAGCATAAAAACAGGCACAAACAGAGTTTTCAATATTAAATATTTGTTACCCGATCTTCAATTTTTTAATTCTTGATTTCGGGGGAATTCAGCGATAACAAGCATTAGACGTAGGCCGGACTAAGACCACCCAAGCGTAGCGCGTGGTGGCGTTTCCGGCACCCTTGTACCGGATGCCGAAAACGCTTGTTCTCGCTTACGCTTGAAATGCCTTATTCCGGCCTACCTCTATTGGCCGTTATGTTACGGGTTATCCAGTATCTATAAAGCCAAGCAGTGACACGCCTCACCTTACTCTCACAGGGTAGCATTCCCTTGGATAATAAAAAGTCCTATTCGGTGGTATTAGCAATGATCTTATGAATCCGCTTGCTGCTAATGGCAATAATTATCAAAATAAAGGGAATGGAAATACCTTCAATAATATCTGGATTAACTGTCCATCCAAAAATATGCAGGGCTTCCGCTATTTTACCAATCAGACTGGCTGCATAATAAGTAATGGCAACCATGGAGATACCCTCGACCATTTGTTGCATCCGCAATTGCATTTTTGCACGTAAGGCCATTGACGTTAACAAGCCTTGGTTTTGTCGCTCAATAATAATGTCAACCTTGGTTCGCAATAACTGACTGGCATTACTGACGCGTTCAGACAGTAAGGTAAAGCGATGCGAGACAGATTCGCAGGTATTAATCGCCGGCTCCAGTCGTCGCTTGATAAATTCACCCAAGGTCTGAATACCTTGAATCCTGACTTCGCGCAGATCATTGACGCGCTGTTCCACCAATTGATAATAGGCACTGGCCGCCGCAAAGCGAAAGTGATTGCTGGAGATGTAATTTTCAACTTCAGCAGCCAGCGTAGTTAGCTCATCCAATAATGCGGCATCATTATTACCGGGCAACGTCATTGCGTTGGTGATGGTATACAGTTGCCGATCAGACTTATTTAAAGCCGGATACAGTTTACGGGCGATGGGAAATGCCAGTAACGCCATCACCCGATACACTTCAATCTCAAAAAGCCTTTGCAATAAGCGCCCTGCCTGCTCGGCTCTTAAGTCATTATTAATAATTAAAAAACGGCTAAACCCGTCAACGTGTATGTGAAAATCCGTAAATACCGAAGCCGCACCGCCGGTTACTTTAGAGCCAATAACAGAATTGCCGGCAAAGTGAACGGAGAGTAATGCTAAATCGGCCGCCTCCTCATAATTAATATCGCCAGCCGAGACAATGCTTGCGTGAGCCGCAACAATAACTTGCCCAGATAATCCCGACAGCCAATCCACCGGCACTTTTTTTAAGGCAGAATCTGCAAAGGGATCTTTAGGCGTATCATGCACATAAAAACTGTAAGTACTAAATTCGCCGTGCTGTTCCCAACGTATTTGAAAAGAATTAAAGCTGGCACTAAAGTGATCCGCTTCTTTTTCAGGCGGCGCGACGCCAAATCGTTCACACAAGGCTATCAAGTGATGACGTTCCTGCAATTTTTCATCATTTGACAGCAACAAAGCAAGATGACTGGCTCTAACCGGCAAATTGAGCATAAACGGTGCCCGGGCATGAACTTCGTTATGAAGAACAAAGCGTTGTGGATGGTTTTTAGGAATAGGGAATAAAGTCGTCACAGGTATTTTATAATCTCTCTAAGCTAACGAAAATTAGCTTAATTTAACCTAAAAATGCTATTGAGCTTGAAAAATAATTCAAGTGCATCACTTTCATCCCGGAAAATTAATTAGCCCACAAAAATATTCAACGTTTAGTAGAGTGTGCATCGCGCACCACAACCATACCTGAGTAGAAACCTAATACTCAATCTTCAAGTTTTTAATTTTTGATTCCAGTAGACAGCCTATAACAAGCAATAGGCGTAGGCCGGAATAAGACCACCCAAGCGTAGCGCGTGGTGGCGTTTCCGACGCTCGTACCGTGTGCCGGAAACGCTTATCCTCGCTTGCGCTCGAAAAGCCTTATTCCGGCCTACGCAGTTTCTGGAAGTCAATCTGCATATTGAATTCGGGAAATTCAAGGTAAGAAAACTTGATAATTGAGCAATAGATTTTGGTGCAAATAAAACCGTTTAATGGCTGCAATTTTAGGTGCGCGATGCGCACCCTACCACTAAAATGTTCGGCAATACTTGCGGTGGTTATCAATAAATTTTCTTTATTTAAGCATTAAGTTATGACTCAATGACGCTTAATTTTTCTGTTGTTTTTACACAAAAAAAGCGCCACGACCGTCAAAATTTATCCATTCATTTAACAATCCGGGATGCCGATAGCAAGTTCATTTTTTGCGGCAAAAACGCTAATAAAAAAGCTGTTGCTATCTAACAACGGACGATTCTGACACCCCGCAAAGCACCTAAAACAGTGACTGTTTTTTATTTAATCAAATATTAAATCGCTTGTTTTGCTTATTTAACGAGAGGATTATTCACCCACAAATTAAACTAATTTTGGGTAACTCAGCATGAAAATTATAAACACCATGATTTTACTGGCCTCTCTTTTTGCGATAGCTGGCGCTGCTTTTTTCCAGCTTTTTGTTTTACTAACCAATACCCTATTTATTCAGCAAGCCTACAATCGTCATACCTAACCATTGGGTTAGGGCAATTACAGCTAACTCTACAAAAAAGCTTATCACCACGAAGACATGAAGGACACGAAGTTTTTCTTCGTGTCCTTCAGATTATAATTTAATTAAATCACCTGTAACAACGGGTAGCGTTTAGTCATTTATGTTGTGGCTACAGACTGATAAAATCAAAAAACTTGCCAGTAACTTCTTATCAATAACAGCAAAAAATATTTTTTTTCTTCATGTCTTCGTAGTGAATAAAATCTATTTTTTTGTTTGTCACAAATATTTCACAAAAACGTCATCTTATTTTAACGTGACTCCATCACAATAAGTCCATCAACTCGTTAATTGAGGACTAATTGCCATGACTAAACAAGCTACCAAATATGACTGGATCAGCACATCCAGGATTATAACCCTGTCATTTTTTATGATTATTTTTAGCCTCTTGGTAACGTGGGGCGTTGAGCTCTTGATGAAAGAATTATTTCGGTTAAGGTAGTCTGTACTTAATTATTCAGTCCTACTCTTTGAAAAAGAGGGGTTAGGATATTTTTAAAATAAATCCCCCGCTTACGTTAATTTCTATCACAGCGTCTCTGGTTACCACCTCGTACCGCTGCAAGCCAGCACCTTCAAAACTTACTCAAAACCAAGGCATTGCGCCCTGCCCTTTCCTGATTAATTCACACTAAACAAGCCACTGTAGCTGTGTAGCACCGCTATTGGTTGTATAATCTTGCGTTAACAGCTCATCTTAACAAGGCGAACTTCCCTGCCCTGACAAGATGAGATTTTTAATTAGCAACTATTATGAGTTAAGTTATGGATTATGCTATAGAAACCGTGCCATTAGAAACCTTGCAATGTGATTGTCTTATTGTGGGTGTTTACCAAGATCAGCAACTCAGTACGCCAGCAAACTCAGTCAACCAAAGCACCCAAGGACTGATTAGTAAAATACTGAGTCGTGGTGACATTAGCGGAAAAAATGGCGAAACCGTATTAATAAACGCCATACCGGATAGTGCTATTGAGCGTATTTTGTTAGTCGGACTGGGCGAAAACAAGCCTTTATCAGGTAAAGATTATAAAAAAGCGCTGCTTGCCGCTATTAACAGCCTGAAAAAAACCGCAATAAAATCTGTTGCCTGTAGCTTGGCA
>CAIQND010000619.1 GCA_903873045.1 uncultured Methylococcaceae bacterium
GGTTCCGGCTTGATTAATTAATGTGTGTTCATTAAGTCCATTGCTAAATTCAGTGGCTTGGTAATGATAGTTTTCGGTAATGACCGTCATGGTTTCATCAAAACTGACAGCGACCAAGGCGTTTATTTTTTCAAGGAACGAGGTAAGTGGCATGGGATTAAGGTTAAAGGTTAAAGGTTAAAGGGGCAAAGCACAGGGCGAAAGGAAAAGGGCGAAAGGCGAAGGAGATAGTTTTTCATTCTTTTAGCCTTTCGCCTTTCGCCTTTCGCCTTTAACCTGTACCTATCAAAAATCATCCCTTTTTAAGGATGCGGCCTTTTTCTCGTTGCCAATCGCGGTCTTTTGAGGTGGCGCGTTTGTCGTGTAATTGTTTACCTTTTGCCAGGCCGATTTCTAGCTTGGCCCGTCCGTTTTTCCAGTACATGGATAACGGAATCAAGGTGTAACCTTTGCGCTCAACCGAGCCAATAAGCTTATTAAGTTCGTGGCGGTTCAGTAATAATTTTTTAGAGCGGATAGCATCCGGTTTAATGTGCGTTGATGCCGACAGTAGCGCAGAAATATGAGCGCCGGACAACCAAGCTTCACCGCGCCTTAATACCACATAACTTTCTTTAAGCTGAACGCGGCCATCTCTAAGGCTTTTGACTTCCCAGCCCTCTAAAACAATTCCTGCTTCAAAGCGCTCTTCAATAAAATATTCATGCTTGGCCTGGCGATTAACGGCAATCGTTGCATTTTGCTGGGTTTTAGTTTTTTTTGGATTTTTATCGGCCATAGTTTGCAGATTATGATTTTTAAACTGACTAAAAGGAATAATTTTGTTATTTTACTCGATATTACTAATAAGGTGAGTTTTTAATGGGCGCTCAAAAATGATGGACACAAAAAAAACAGTTCATGGTGCATGGTCATCACGTTTTGCATTTATTCTGGCAGCAACAGGTTCTGCGGTTGGTTTGGGTAATATTTGGAAGTTTCCCTATATTACCGGAGAAAATGGTGGCGGTGCATTTGTTATCGTTTACCTCCTGTGCGTGTTGCTGATCGGTATTCCTATCATGATTGCCGAGACTATGCTTGGACGCCGCAGCCAACGCAATCCCATTGAAACAATGGAGCTTTTGACTGAAGAAGCGGGTGCCGATAAAAACTGGCATTATTTAGGCTGGATGGGCGTTATCGCAGGTTTGTTAATACTGTCGTATTACAGCGTTATTGCTGGCTGGGCTTCGGCTTACGTTTTAAAAGCTTTTACGGGCAGTTTTTTTGATGCTGATGCCACGGCGATAAAAGGAGTTTTTGATGATTTTGTTGGCAGTCCGATGCAGCTGATTTTCTGGCATTCGTTATTCATGCTGGCAACCATGCTAATTGTGGTGCGTGGCGTTAACAACGGTCTGGAAAAAGCGGTGCAGTTTTTAATGCCGAGTTTGTTTGTGTTACTACTTTTGTTAGTCGGATATGCAATGACCACCGGGAGTTATTTTCAAGGATTGCATTTTTTATTCACGCCTGATTTTAGCAAGCTGAGCAGTAGTTCGGTATTAACCGCGATGGGACATGCCTTTTTTACCCTCAGCTTGGGCATGGGAGCCATTATGGTTTACGGTTCTTATTTACCTAAAGGCATATCGATTGCCAAAACTGCGATTTTGATCGCAGGTGCTGACACGGTTGTGGCATTATTGGCGGGGATTGCTATCTTTCCTATTGTTTTTGCCAATAATTTACATCCTGATTCCGGCCCCGGACTTATTTTTCAAACCTTGCCGATTGCTTTTGGTGCCATGACCGGCGGCTGGTTGATGGGTATCTTGTTTTTTGTGATGCTAGTCATTGCGGCCTTAACCTCCTCTATTTCCCTGGTTGAGCCAGCCGTTGCGTGGCTTGTTGAAAGTAAAGGTTTCAGTCGGGAAAAAGCCTGTGTTTGGTCGGGATTGGCAACCTGGTTGCTGGGTTTGGGTACGGTATTTTCTTTTAATGTCTGGTCAAATGTTAAGATTTTTGACCGGAGTATTTTTCAATTACTGGATTACTTAACCGCTAATTTAATGCTGCCCATTGGCGGTTTTTGTATCGCAATATTTGCCGGCTGGATTATGCACCGGCAACATAGCGAAGCAGAGCTTAACATGCCAGCGGGTATGGCTTATCCGGTATGGAAACTATTAATCGGTTATGTAGCGCCAGCCGCTGTGTTTTTTGTCTTCCTGCATGTTATCGGAGTGCTTTAAATGACGGTTATTGAAAAAAGTGCCTTGGTTAAGTTTTCTGCACAGCAGATGTTTGATCTGGTTAATAATATTGACGATTATCCTCTATTTTTGCCTTGGTGCAGTGGCAGCCGGATTATCAAACGTGAAGACGATATCGTTGAAGCAGAGTTGCTGATTTCCAAAGGCGGCTTTAAAAAAGCGTTTTCAACCAGAAACAAGATTGATAAAGGTGGCAAGATAACGGTATCTTTGCTGGATGGGCCTTTTTCTTACCTGGAAGGTGTCTGGAATTTTATGCCCTTGCGTGATGATGCCAGCAAGATTTCTCTGGATCTGGAATTTGAAATGTCGGGCATGTTAGCCAGTCTTGCCTTCGGTGTGGTCTTTAATCAGATATGTAATACCATGGTGAGTTCTTTTACCAGTCGAGCCAAGCAAGTTTATGGATGAAGCGATGATTGATGTAGAGGTGGCTTATGCCAATCCAGAGCAACAAGTGATTGTCGCCCTAAACATGCCGGCGGGCGCAACTGTTGAACAGGCGATACAGGCCTCAGGGGTGTTGAGCCGTTTTCCGGAAATAGATGCGATAAATTTAAAAACCGGTATTTTTGGCAGTGTTTGCAAGCTTGACCAGTCACTAAAACAGGCCGATAGAGTCGAGATATATCGGTCTTTAATTCATGATCCTAAAGAAGCCAGGCGACAGAGAGCCGCGAAGGGATGAGGTGCTACTAAGTAGCTTTTAATATATTCAAATGTATTATATAATTTAATTTATGAATACATACAGACCACACGAATTTGGAAAGCTAATAGCAAGATCCACCCATACCTTACAAGTATGGGATAGAAAAGGCATTTTA
>CAIQND010000620.1 GCA_903873045.1 uncultured Methylococcaceae bacterium
ACAAAGTGAAAGCCACATTACTTCTGCCATCCAACCGATCATAATCGGCGATAGTCAACGGGCAGTCGCTATCAGCAATGAATTGTTAAAGTCGGGTTTTTTGGTCAGTGCCATCAGACCACCTACAGTACCCAAAGGCAGTGCCCGTTTAAGGGTGACATTTTCAGCATTGCATGAAGAATACCAGGTTGACCAGCTGCTGGATGCACTGGATAAGTCAGTCCGACAGTAGGGCAAAAATTATTCACCACGAAGAGCATGAAGAAAAGCAGATATTTTTCTTTGGCAAGTTTAAAGTTGAAGCGTGATGACGCTTGCAATCTCTGGTTACCCACTTTAGCCAGTATAAAACCTGTCAGGTCGTAAGTATTCACCTCCCCCTTTGAAAAAGGGGGATTGAGGGGGATTTATCTAATAAAATCTCCCCTAACCCCTTTTTGTTAAAGAGGGGGCTGAATAATTACGTCAGGTCTGCCCCGTGTTAAGTTGGTAGCCCAACCTCTGACTGGCGCTATTTTACGAGTTTCGAGTTTCGCCTTTCACCTTGAACCTGCATTTAACATGACTAAAATCCATCAACAAACTTTCGGTAAAGGTAAGTCTATCGTTCTGGTGCATGGTTGGGCGATGCACAGTGGTATTTGGCGAGATTTTGCGCGGCAGTTGGCAAAAAACCATCAAGTGACTTGTATTGATTTGCCGGGGCATGGGCAGAGTAAAAAAATTGCTTCGTTTACCTTGGAGCAGATCAGTGAGGCATTGGTTAATGCCGTGTCTGATGAACGTAGTTGCTGGTTGGGTTGGTCATTGGGTGCAACGGTGGTGCTGGATATAGCTAACCGGTTTCCTGATCGCGTCAATTCACTGGTTTTGCTGGCGGGTAATCCTTTTTTTACGCAATCAATGCACTGGCCGGGTATAGCTGTTGAGTCGCTGGATGCGTTTGCCGGCCAGTTGAATGAAAACTGTCAGGCAACGTTGCAGCGCTTTTTATCCTTGCAAGTGAATAATCTGCCTGATTACAAAACCTTATTAAAAACCCTTAAAGCGGCGGTCATGGAATGTAATGCGCCCGATACAGAAACCTTGCAAGGCGGTCTGGAGATACTTAAACAGGCAGACTTGCGACCCGCTTTGTCGAATCTAAGCGTGCCTGTTTCCGTGATATTAGGGGGTAAAGATACCTTAGTACCCGTCAATGCAGGGCAAAACATGCAGGCGCTTTTGCCTAAAATAGAACTGACCATTATTGACAGGGCAGGGCATGTGCCATTTTTATCACACCCCGAAGAGTTAATAGCCGTTATTTCACGTTTTATGGATGACAATGACCTTGGATAAAGCCAGAATTAAACGCTCATTTGCAGCGGCTTCGGACACTTATGACGCTGTGGCCGAATTACAGCGTACCGTGGGCAGAGAATTACTCCAAGCCATTGATACGACCCATTTGACAGGCACCTTGCTGGATTTGGGTTGTGGCACGGGTTTTTTAACAGGTGAGTTGTTGGCACGTTCGCGTTATGAAAGCATGATAGCGCTGGATATTGCGTTACCGATGTTGCAAGCAGCACAAGGTAAACTGGTGGATCAGCCTAATATTAACTATATCTGCGCAGATGCAGAACATTTGCCACTTGGCGGGCAACGTATTGATGCCGTATTGTCCAATCTGGCCTTGCAATGGTGCCGTAACCTGGATGCTGTTTTTACCGACATTAAACGCGTGTTGAAACCGGAAGGGCAGTTGGTTTTTTCTACCTTTGGCCCACAAACATTGCACGAATTAAAAAGCGCCTGGGCTACCGTTGATCACTATAGCCACGTTAACGAATTTTATAGCGAAGCACAGCTTAAACACTTTCTGTTACAAGCAGGATTTAAAAACAGTCAGGTCAAAAGCACCGTCTATATTTCGCGTTATGAGTCTGTTTGGACGTTGATGCAAGAGTTAAAACACTTGGGTGCGCAGCATGTGGTTGCCGGTCGTAATAAAAAATTAACCACCCAAACAGCCATGCAGAAAATGATTACGGCTTACGAAACACAAAAAGTCAGTGATCAGATTCCAGCGACCTTTGAAGTTATTAGCGTTATTGCCAAGGTGTAACTATTTATGGAAAAAGGCTATTTTATAACCGGTACTGATACCAACGCCGGAAAAACCTGGGCAACCATTGCGTTGATGCGTTATTTTAAGCAGCAGGGAAAAACTGTTGTCGGCATGAAACCGGTTGCCGCCGGGTGCTTTAATCAGGACGGCCGGTTGAAAAATGAAGATGCCTTGCTGATACAAGAAAATGCGTCATTACACATTGACTATGACTTGCTCAATCCTTACGCCTATCAATTACCCGTCTCGCCACATATTGCGGGTATCCACAATCCGGTCAATCTGGCTATCCTTGTCGAGCGTTTTACTGTCCTGAAAGAAATGGCTGAAATCGTCTTGGTCGAAGGTGCCGGTGGTTGGTATGCGCCGTTGAATGACCATGAAGATATTAGTGATTTGGCAAAATCACTGGCATTGCCGGTCATACTAGTCGTTGCCATCAAACTGGGCTGCATCAATCATGCAAAATTAACGTATTGGGCGATACAACAGTCAGGCATACCGTGTGCCGGTTGGATAGCCGTCTGCGCAGCTCCCGATATGCTAAAACAAGATGAAAATATACGCACCATTAAAACGGCTTTGGATGTTCCCTTGCTGGGGGTGTTGCCTTATCAAGCCACCGCCAATTTTGATTTATTGGCGAGTTGGTTGGTGCTGTAAATCTAAATTTGTAACCACTCAATAGAACACGGATTATACGGATTTCAACGGATTTCATTTTTAGTCGATCTCTAATTTAAGCTTGATTCTAAACCAGACTTTACCAACAACCGGCTGTGTGGCTAGCGCATGTGAGGTTATCGCTGGGGCATTTAACGCCGGTTTGAGTCAACGTTAATGTGCCGCAGCTGTTATTAGCCTGTGCTCCAACGGGTGCCGCGCTTAAGGTATAACTGCTGGCAGTCGCAGTGATGGTTATCGTGTAATAGTCTGTATTAGTCGGTGTAACACCTACGTAGCTATTGGTAGTCGTAAAGTTCCGTTCCATCGTATTGGCCAAGCTCAGTAATGCCCCCTTAGCATCCGCCCGCCGTGATTTCATCACGCTATCCTGATAACTGGGAATAGCGATGCTGGCCAAAATACCCACAATAGCGACGGTAATCATGAGCTCAATTAAAGTAAATGCTTTTTGTTTGTTCATGTCAAAGATGCCAAAATCAAAGAGTTAAGGTAAGCTGTGGACAAATAATATCGCTTAAAAGTAAAATATTCTCGCTTTAAATTGCAAACCTAAAATAACGTTACTGAAATAATTGCCGCCAAGATTTCCTAATTCCTGTTGATGCCGAACTTCCCCCGCTATTTTCTGTAGTCACTTCCAACTCAGCTTCTTGAGTGCCGCTAGTGTACTTATACTCCAGTTGGCCATTACTGATGACCCCTGGCGTTTCCCCCCCCCCACCGTTGATTGTTTGCCTGATGGGGCTATTTTAACGCTTTGACCATCAATAGTGACCGTGATCAAATCACTCGCATTGATAACACCGTCGCCATTAATGTCCCAAGGCGCACCACCTGCTGTTGCAGGAAGACGTTTGCCGGTTACCCCATCCAATTCCATCAGCCAACTGGTTACACCTGAGCCCGTCCCGCAAATATCAACAGTACTGAGCGGAGGAATGGGGATCAATGTGACAAAAATAATCCGGCCATTGCGTAACAGGGGGGCGCTGACTACGCGTTCACCATTGCTGATTGTTGCTGATGGTTCAAGTAAATCCATATACCAGCCTTTTTGGGTTGGATAATTAACTGTATTATCAGAGGTTGCCCGGAGATTAAAATTGCCACTGGTTACTGCGGCAATAATAGTTTGTTGTTGCAAGTTGCT
>CAIQND010000621.1 GCA_903873045.1 uncultured Methylococcaceae bacterium
CAGTAAATTCCGTTATCTAACCGAGCAATCAAGCGGTAATGTGGCGTTCGAGTTTATGCCGCATGATAGCGTTCTTAACACCACACGCTATTTGGGCTCGATCAAGAACAGCTCACGAATTACGCCTCATATCAGTTCAAACATGGACTTAAATTATGCGTCTGATAAAACCTATTTTGCCGAATTGGGCAATGCACTAAGCTTCTCTAACTACAACTACCTTAGAAGTTATGCCAACATTAATTATGCGGGTGACGGTGTCTCCCTTTCAGGTCTGGTTGACAATTATCAGTCTATTAATACCACTATAGTTGATGCCGCTCTCCCTTATCGAAAACTGCCCCAAATTAACCTTAATTTGAATCATAGCTTTCAATTCATGCCGTTAAACACTGCCATGGAAAATGAATATGTCTATTTTCAACAAGCCAGCCTGGTTAATGGTCAACGTATCAATACCAAACCCTCAATCAGTATTCCACTGCAAACAGCCAGTTCTTTTATTACGCCCAAACTTTCTGTGCAACATACCCAGTATGCACTCAATAACTTACAACCCGGTTCATCCAGCTCCGCCTCCAGAACCTTGCCTATTTTTTCTACGGATAGCGGCTTGTTCTTTGAGCGCAATTTAAATATGGGTAATACTTCATTTGTACATACCCTTGAACCTCGGCTATTTTATTTATATGTTCCTTATACTAATCAACAGGATATACCTGTGTTTGATAGTGCGCTGTATGATTTTAACTACTACTCCATGTTCAGGGAAAACAGTTTTAGCGGCAGCGACAGAATACAAGATGCCAATCAGATAACAACCGCTATTACTTCACGATTGATTGATGATAACTCCGGATTGGAAAGACTAAAATTAAATATTGGGGAGATTTTTTACTTTCGTGACCGAAATGTCACTTCACAGTATACAGGAACCAACACTCAGGTATTCGGTACTACCACCGTACAAACCGGCAACTATTCAAATCTGGTTACTGAATTATCCAGCGAATTAACTCGTAATTTATCGATTACTACAGGTTTGCAATGGAATCCTCAACTGAATGATATTCAAAGAGGCCAAGCCGGTATTCATTACAGCAATCCGCATAACGAGATTTTCAATATAGGGTATCTTTATAGAAAAAACCCGCTGATACCTGATAAAACCAATGATATTACTCAGAGCGATGTATCGTTTCGTTATCCGATTTATGATAACTGGTCGGCAATGGGTCGCTGGCAGTATTCGCTGTTGTATAATAAAACCCAGGATGCTTTATTCGGCGTTGAGAAAGAAAATTGTTGCTGGCGGTTCCGCATAGCGCTACGGCATTACATTAATAATATTTCCAATGCCAATAGCAGCCAAGTCATTCCAAACTCCAATTTGGCACTCACGGGTACCGCCCAAAACGGCATATTTTTCGAAATAGAACTAAAAGGCTTATCCGCCCTTGGCGACGATATGGACACCTTTTTACAACGCGAAATTTATGGCTACCGGAAATCTCAAAAATGATTAATCAGAACACAATGAAAAAAGTCG
>CAIQND010000622.1 GCA_903873045.1 uncultured Methylococcaceae bacterium
CGTGGATGGCCTTTTATGTAACGATATCCGTGTCTTGTAGGGGTAATCCCTTGCGGTTACCCTGCTAACATCGTGGCATTAAAGGGCAGGCGTAAAGCCTGCCCCTACAAAAAATGTCCCGGCTAAAGTGGGTAGCCAAAAATTGGGATTGATAATTTTAATAAAATCTCGCCTAACCCCTCTTTTTCAGATAGGGGACTGAATAATTACACCTCCCCTGTTACAGCATTTTAGGTTCTAAAAAATTGTTACAGTGCATATCCTCAGATTTTAAAAATACCTCATAACCATTTGATTTTTTATATTACATGATCAGGCCAATGTCAGAAGAGCCAAAAGTGTATCTACTTTAAAAAGCCGGGTAAATTGAATGCTAGCAATAATTAAGTAGTTAATTTTAAAATATTTTATTTTTTACATACCAAGTTTTACCAGGGGATTTAAAGTGGATACCAAAAGTTTTTAATCCAGCGCTGGTATTTGCTGACTATGGAAACGATTTTCAGAACCAGCATACTCTTAATACCTTGGAGCAGTCACATTAGCTTTTCCGTTTAAAGAAGGTATTGTATAAAAATAAAATTTAATTGTAAGATTTGAAACAGTACTCCGCTCAATGTAAGCATCATAAGATGCCTGCCTTCAATTAATTAATTTCGAAATCTATCCATTATAGTATAGAGACTTTTAGGAATTAAATTTGCATCTAAACCCTGAAAATATCAAAAATCAGGCTGCGAATTCTAATTTTTACACTCTGATTTTATGATTCAAGATATTCCAAAGCGATGTGAGCTCATGCATTAGGTACATTACACATCCCAATACCTGATGAGGCTATTGTCTATGGATTTAAAAATTTTCTTATTTCATTTTCATCGCTCCTGTTCAAATGCTATTTATATACTACAATTAATTTAATTAATAAATTTCAAGTCAAACCTAGAGCAGTGTAATGGCACATGAGTCTCCCTTAGTAACAGTTGTAATTCCAACCTACAATCGCGCGTCTTATGTATGCGAAGCAATTGACAGCGTGTTAAACCAAACATACGCTGATTATGAGATTATTGTTGTGGATGATGGTTCTACAGATAATACGAGAGAAGCTCTTAAACAATACAGAGACAAAATTAAATATATTTATCAAGAAAATTCCGGTGTAAGTGCAGCAAGAAACACCGGCATAAAAAATTCCATAGGCTCATGGTTGGCTTTTTTGGACTCTGATGACGTATGGATGGCCGAGTATCTTTCTACCCAAATGGAGAGAGCGGGTCGGTTTCCTCAAATATGTATGCAAACAACAGATTGCCATAAATCCACATGGGAAGGCAACGAGCGCACATACTTCGAAATGAATCGTACTATGGCTGAATTCAAGGAGATGGAATACTTGTTACTTGTTGAGCCATTCAATTTTGTTGTCACGCATGGTCCATGGCAAGTTGGGTCTACGATTTTTCGACGTGATGCCATAATAAAAGCAGGAGTATTTGATGCGTGCCTAAATCTTGATGAGGACTTTGATCTTATGGCGCGTATGGCAATACAGGGCTCTTTCGGAATAATTAAGAAGATGTTAGTGGTGATGTACAGAAGGGATGAAGCAATCGAATGCCTAACCAATCAAATAAAAATAAATCCTATCAAGGCTAAAGAATCAAAAGAGAAGATTTACGAAAAGCTAAAAAAAATTGAGATGCTAAAAAATAGTGAACTCAAGGCATTGAACGGGCTTTTGGGCATGAATAGACGCGAAATAGGAAATCTCTTTTTAATGAACGGAAATATTGTCAACGCAAGGGAATCTTATATAAAGGCACTTTTCATTGATCGGTCTTTACGTTCTATGGGAAAGTATTTATTTACGTTCCTTCCGCTAAAAATAAATCTGTGGATAATCGGCGCTAATCAGAAAATAAGAGAGTAGAACTATTTTCAAAAATAAGGATGCAGGGTGCAGAATTTGCAATTACCCGAAATTTTAAAACGAGAGGTTTGAGAATGAGTACACTAACAGGAAAAAATGTAATCCACGTCGTCCTCGCTGCAGATGTCAACTATGCCATGCCTTTAACTGTGGCGATTTGCTCTGTAGCAATAAACTGCGATAAGAAGCGTGGACTCCTGTTCCATTTAATTCAGAATGGCATTGGGCAAGAGCTTCGGTCAAAGGTGGAAAGCTCTCTTGAGTTGACTGAGTTTCCAGAGGTGCGGGTTAATTGGATCGACGCTCCTCTGGAACGTGTCGCTGACTTTCATATTGCTCATCCCTGGATTACATCTATGGCTTATGCTCGGTTACTAATCCCTGAATTGTTGCCTGCCGATGCGGAAAAGGCAATTTACTTGGATTGCGATATCGTGGTAAACGAAGACATAGGAGAGCTTTGGGACATGAACCTAGGCGAAAAATCGCTCTTTGCGGTTCGCGACGAGATTGATACAGTCAGTCACCCAAGGAAGGGACTTAAAAATTATCGTGAACTTGGTATTCCAGCTGATGCTCATCTTTTCAACTCGGGAGTCCTCTTGATGAATCTAAATAAATGGAGAGAGTGTGGCACAGCAGGACAACTCCTCAGTTATCTTAGGACTAATCGTGCGATTATTCACATGGGTGACCAAGAAGCGCTGAATGCAGTTCTCTGGGATGATTGGGGCGAACTGGACTACCGTTGGAATTGGCAGATCCCTTGGAGAGGATATCGGCTTGGTAGAGCAAAAAAGAGTTGGCTGCCAGAAACTACCAGGAAGAGTATTATTCACTTCACTACTGGCGAGAAGCCTTGGCTTCCAGGTTGCGACTATGAGGAGGGTAAATATTTTTTCAAGTATTTAGACAGAACAGAATGGGCAGGATGGCGAGTCCCGTTGCTAAAAGAGTTCTTTGGGCGCTTATTAAGAGCAATTCACGACGCGAGAGATACGCTTGGCATACTACGTCGAGAGTTTAAAGTAAACTTTAAACGGCAACAAAAAATGCTGCCTTAACGCAGCGACTGAGATTTGACGTGGTTAATTCACAAGAAAGGTAAGAATGGCGGCTCAAATCGCTTTGCTAGCTAGTACTCTTTTTATTGTGTGGGCTTTAATAAATGACCTCCAAAGAGAGGAAAATCATTTTGTTGCCAGTTGTGTACCCCTTGTTTGGATGGCAATATTAGGATCAAGGCCAGTTTTAAAGTGGTTTTATCCAGTTCAGGGACTAGATACACATCCTGAAGACGGTAACATCATTGACAGTCTCATTTTGTCTACTCTGATGCTTATTGCATTATGGATATTGGTTGCAAGGAAGTTAAACTGGGAACAGTGGTATAGGGATAATTTATGGTTTTGCTTGTTTTTTCTGTACTGCGGAATAAGTGTCTTCTGGTCCGATTACCCTGAGATTGCCTTTAAGAGATGGATTAGAGCTGTCGGAAGCCTCTCAATAATTTTGGTAGTTTTGTCGGAAGCTGACCCTGTTAAGTCTGTAGCAGCACTGGTCAGGCGCTGTGCATACATACTTGTGCCCATGTCATTAGTGGTGGTGAAATATTATCACGACATTGGGGTGCGATATGACCAATGGTCAGGAAAAGAATACCTCGTAGGCATCACGACCGACAAAAATGCGCTTGGTCGCTTATGCATGATTGTGGGATTATTTTTTTTCTGGGAAATATTTACTAAAAGCCGTATTGATGTACAGATTAAGAAAAAGCGGGAGGGGTATATCACTATAATAGTTTTTCTCTTGACACTTTGGCTGTTAGTAAAGGCGAATAGTTCAACTTCGCTCGGTTCGTTCATTATAGGATTTTGTATGCTGATTTTGTTTTGCCTATCTATGGTCAAAAAAAGGATAAGTAGAATAGGGACTTTTTTGACAGTAACTTCTCTCATAATCGTAGTAATGGAAATAACATTCAATTTGACCGAAGTTATCGTGACGAAACTGCTAGGGCGCAATATGACATTTACGGACAGAACCTACATATGGGAAGATTTACTCAAATTACACACCAATCCGTTATTTGGGGTCGGTTATGATAGTTTCTGGCTTGGGCAGAGATTAGATTACTTTCTGCAAAAGTACGATATAGACCATGCGCACAATGGTTTCTTAGCTATCTATCTGGAACTTGGCGGAGTAGGATTGTTATTGTTTGCAGGTTTTTTGTTTGCTAGCTTTTGGAAGGCAAGGACTTCATTGCTTGTTGATTTTCATTATGGAAGACTTCGTATGACGTTACTGTTTGTTTTTCTTTTTTACAACATAACTGAGGTTGCAACTAAAGCAACTTCTTTGTTGTTTTTTGTTCTTCTTCTTGTTGTTCTTGATGCTCCACGTCAGTTATACCTGAAAAATAAAACTTCGGCGGCGTTTAATACGGTTCGATCAATGCGCAGTCCAAAAACTTTTCGTCTGCGTTACAATAAATTTAAGAGTTGATGCTGAATTCTGCGGCACGACAAGCGTTAACATACCCATTATTAAAGGGATGGAATTATGAAACATCACTACGATCAAATATCTGTATGTATATGTACATACCAACGGCCAAAAATGTTGTTGAATTTGTTAGAGAAACTTCAAAATCAAAAAACCGAGCAATTGTTTACGTACTCTATCATAGTAGTAGATAACGACCGGACTCAATCAGCAAAAATCACAGTAGATTCTTTCAAAGAAAAATCAGCCGTAGAAATAAAGTATTATTGTGAGCCCGAACAAAATATTTCTCTCGCAAGGAATAAAGCTTTACAAAGTGCCGTGGGCAATTTTGTGGCTTTGGCGGACGATGATGAGTTTCCCGAAAATAACTGGCTCCTCTGTTTGTACGAAGCTTGTAAAAGATACAATGCTGATGGCGTTCTTGGCCCTGTAAATCCACACTTTCAGACCCCCCCCCCTAAATGGGTGATAAATGGCAAATTCTATGAAAAGGATCGGCATAAGACCGGCAATGTTTTGCAATGGCAAAATACACGAACGTCAAATGTATTAATGAAAAGGGCGATCTTTGATGATCGTGAAAACATGTTTAACCCGGAATTTGGTAGAGGGGGAGAAGATAAGGATTTCTTCAAAAGAATGATTGACAAAAACTATGTTTTCGTATGGTGCAACGAGGCATTTATTTATGAAACAATACCACCAGAAAGATGCAAAAGGGTTTTTATGTTAAAAAGGGCATTGCTGCGAGGTAAGATTTTTTTGAAATATCCATCTTTTGGATTAATACCCATTATTAAGTCCATTATTGCCATTCCAACATACGCATTAATTTTACCGGTTACATTTTTGATGGGGCATCATTATTTTATGAATTTTTTAATCAAACTATTTGAACATATTGGAAGGCTTCTGGCATTATTTGGCTTAGATGTAATTAAGCAGTATTACGTAATGAAATGAATGTATTTTCCAATCTTTAAAGGCACAAATCGTTTTTCAATGACTACGTGGCTCTTATGATAATTTTTAACTTCGTAACAACTCAGACTTGAAATACTTGGTTGGTAGGCTATTATTTTGAAGTGAGAACAAATAAGAAAACTAAAAATATCTTTTTTTAGTCATTTCACACCAGCAATACTGTTGCGTAACAAAGATTTACTGGCTAAATAGTTACCATTTTTTGGCATCAAAAGTTTCAAGTACTTTTAAACTTCTATGAATGATGTCTTTTTTTGTCCTATGTGCTATCCCTGAAGCACGATAACATGTTGAAAACTTATGAATCTAAAATATCCTTCTATGCAAGCTGAACTCATCCTGGTGACAGGATCGAACGGATTCATTGGGACAAAAGTAGTCGAAACCCTCCTTGCATACGGTTTTTCGAACCTGCGTTGTTTCGTCCGACCGTCAAGCCAAACCGGACGCTTGGAAGAAGTACTGCGTAAAACTCCGTCAGGAAAGAACGTTCAAATAATCACGGGGGATCTCCTTTCACAGGATGATTGCGCCAGAGCTACTAAAGATATATCAATCGTTTATCATCTTGCTGCGGGATTCGATAAATCTTTTGCCGGAGCTTTCATGAACTCGGCTTTAGCGACCCGAAACCTCGTGGAAGGATTCCTGAAATATGGGATTCCGAAGCGTTTTGTAAACGTCAGTTCGTTTGCTGTCTACTCAAACCTGCATTTGAAGCGTAGAGGCTTGCTCGATGAGAGCTGTTCACTGGAAGACGCGCCTCAGGAACGATATGATGCATACGGTTTTGGAAAGCTCAAACAGGAGGAAGTGATTAGAGAGTACGGGAAGAATAGAGGTCTCTCTTACGTAATTCTTCGGCCTGGAGCAGTATTCGGGCCTGGCAAGCGGGATTTGAGCGGCCGTGTTGGCATTGATACATTTGGCTTCTTCATGCATTTTGGTGGATCAAATCAGCTGCCACTGACGTTCGTCGACAACTGTGCGGAAGCCATAGTACTAGCAGGCTTGGTGCCAGGATTGGACGGTGAAACCTTCAATGTTGTTGATGATGATTTGCTTACTAGCAGGGAGTTTCTAAAGGCTTACAAGAAAAAAGTAAAATGGTTTTTCTCGGTCTGGATTCCCTACCCTTTAGCCTATGGCTTATGCTTTCTGTGGGAGAAATACTCTCAGTGGTCAAAGGGCCAATTGCCCCCGGCATTCAATGTGCGGCGTTGTGCGGCGGATTGGAAGGGGAATAGTTATACTAACCAAAAAATCCGTCAGAGTTTGGGCTGGAAGCCGAGGGTCAGTATGGAGCAGGCCATGACTTCGTTTATGAGTCAATTTGAACTGCGGGTCAAGTAAGTCATGCTTCGTATAGCCATAGTCGGTTGCGGTAAAATTGCTGATCAACATGTACAAGCCATTCAACGTATCCCGGATTGCGTGATTGTGTCCTTATGCGATCGGGAGTTGCTGATGGCAAAGCAACTTGGCGAACGTTTTGGTATTTCAGAATGTTTTTCGGATCTCGGTGAAATGTTGGATTCTGCTTCACCGGACATCACCCACATTACGACGCCTCCCCAAAGTCACTTCTTGCTTGCTCAACAATGTTTAGAGTCGGGAAGCCATGTCTATTTGGAGAAACCTTTCACGGTAACATACTGGGAAGCAAAATCGTTAATTCAGTTGGCTGAAGCCCGCAGTTTAAAAGTAACAGTTGGCCATAATTATCAGTTTACACCTGAAATGCTCGACATGCGCCGATTAATTAATGAGGGATTTCTTGGCGGGAAACCTACCCACATAGAAAGTCATTGGACTTACGATTTAGCGGATGTTAGCAATATTGGGCCTATCTTGGGAAGTCGAAATCATTGGGTGCGTCAACTACCGGGTCAATTACTCCACAACAACATCAGCCATGGAATTGCCAAGCTAGCCGAATTTCTCGACGACGATTTAACGGAAATTGTGACCACAGCTCATCAAAGTCCGCGACTCCAGTCCCTTGGTGGCGAGGAAGTTCTTGATGAATTACGGGTTCTTATGAGGGACACAGTTGGTACAACAGCATTTTTCTGTTTCTCGACTCAAATTAAACCAGGACTAAATCAGTTACGAATTTGCGGACCTCGGAATTCGATAATGGTTGATCAGGTTTGTGGGATTCTGGTTCGAAACAGAGAGCGGAGTTTCAAAAGCTATCTGACGTTCTTTGCTCCTCCACTAATTAGTGCTGGGCAGTATTTGGGAAGTGCAGTGTGCAATATCGCTAATTTTATGGCAAGGAGGCTATATCAGGACTCTGGAATGACGGAGTTGATTGCCCGCTTTTACCATAGTATCCGTACCGAAGATCCACCTCCTATCCCATACAGAGAAATCCTCTTAACAGCGAAAATTATGGATGAAATATTTACTCAGATATACACCGACTCCAAGATGACAGATTAGGCTTCAGGTATAGATTAAGCTACATTTGAGAAGTCAGTAGAAGCCTTAGTAGCACAGAAGCCTTTGAGATATGACAGAGCAAAGGGCAGAAAAACCACAACACAGGCCATTTTGAACATCTCCGGCTACGGCGAGCAGTATTCTGGAAATGGGCGAATGTTGCAACTGCGGCTGCTATTTGGGGCTTTAACTGTGTGGGATGGTGGATTTCAACTGGTAGTTTGGGAAAGGTAACGTGCGCAATCTCGTTACCCGGATCTAATCGTACTCATATTAATCCAGGTCTCTATATATTTCGGACGGATTAAAATTTTAGAGATTTTTTAATTACTTTAAAGAGTACATAGCCTTTGAAAATAACAAATGGAAATACCATTTTTTCATAACTATATTTAAGGATCATTATAATGCATTTAGTATCAATCTTGATACCTGCCTATAACGCGGAAGAATGGATTAGTGAGACAATCAATTCAGCCCTTATTCAGACCTGGAATAAGAAGGAAATCATTATTGTCGATGATGGCTCAACAGATAATACTCTTCAGATTGCCAGACGATTTGAATCAAAACTGGTCAAGGTTGTAACTCAAGAAAATAGTGGGGCTGCCTCTGCAAGGAATAAAGCGTTCAAATATGCTCAGGGGGATTATATTCAGTGGCTTGATGCTGATGATTTATTAGCACACGACAAAATTTATCTTCAGATGCAACGAAGGGAGGTTGAAGCCAACGAGCTTATACTTTATACAGCGGCATGGGCTCGGTTCTATTTTCGGCCGGGAAGTGCAACATTTTATCCAGATTCGCTTTGGTGTGATTTGCAGCCCGTAGAATGGCTAGTGTCAAAATTTGAGAAAGGTGTGTGGATGAACCCTATAACCTGGCTCGTAAGTCGGAAGCTCTCCGAACTCGCGGGATCATGGGACGAAAGATTATCATTAGATGATGACGGGGAGTACGTATCTAGGTTAGTAGCTCAAAGTGAAGGTGTTAAGTTTGTATCTGAAGCGAAATGTTTTTATAGAACCAATACAAATAGTCTAAGTTCCACGAGAAGTGACGCCGCCTTGGACTCTTTGTTTTTAGCGACAACTCTTTGTATAAAGCATTTAAGAGCTTTGGAAGACACCGACCATACAAGAAACGCATGTCTCAAGCTTTTAGAAGCGCGACTTTGTTATTTTCATCCTGCCAAACCTGCAATAATCAAAGCTGCTGAAAAGCTGGCAAGTGATTTTGGCGGAACTCTCAGGCCTCCTGAAATGAGTCGGGAAATGCGGTTAGTTGGTAAAATTATCGGATGGGAAATAGCAATGAGAACAAAAAATGGTTTGTGGACTATCGAGGTGCAAAGTCGAAAGTATTGGGATAGGATAATTGATATATTGTTCAGCCTACATCTGAAATAACCCAACCATTACCGGAAAGAATCTAATTTTACTGAATCCGTTTCTAACATAGATGAACCCATTAGAGTTTAAGCATGAATCTAAAGTCAACTGATACCATCCACGCTTCCCTTCTTCGTTTTATTGTCTGGCTCGACGGTTATGGCGAGACATCTTATGATCATCAAAGTTTCTTTGCAGGCTCCATAGGCGGTGGTGCCAAGGCTCTGTACTACCGGAAACCGGTGTTCGGAACCATTGCTGTTGCTCCGATTATTCTTTGTGAGGCATTTATCCCATCAGCACGACAACTTTTTTGGCATAAACAGCGCTTCCCGATTGCCGATGCCCACTATGCCATGGGCTTTGCTTTGCTTGCGGGTGCTACAGGAGAGGATAAATACTATAAACGCGCGGTTCACTTCTTAACCATACTCGAACAGACGAGGTGCCCGGGTTATAGTCACTTTTGCTGGGGGTATCCGTTCGATTGGGTCACGCGAAACGGAGTGATGGCAGCTGATACTCCGCTCATTACGACAACGCCTTATGTCTACGAAGCTTTTGCATCTGTACATCGGATCGACGGCAATGAACGTTGGCTGGAAATTATGCTGTCCATTGCCGAGCATGCGGCCAATGACATCAAGGATATAGAGATTTCTAAAGACTCAGCTACGGCTGGATATAATCCCTTTGATGTGAAAGGGGGCGTTATTAATGCCAGCGCCTATCGGGCTTTTTTGCTTTTTAGTGCAGCTATCCAATTTGGGCGTGATGATTTTCGACGTATTGCTGAACGTAACCTCAACTTCGTACTTAGCTCGCAGCAGCCTAATGGATCTTGGTTATACGCTAGCGATGGGGTCAGAGATTTTGTCGACCATTTTCACACCTGTTTCGTTCTCAAGGCACTTGCCAAAATTGAGCAACTGAGTGATCACGAAGGGTGCCGTAAGGCGATTAAGGCAGGTACAGATTACTACGTAAACCATTTGTTCGACGAAAAAGGTTTACCAAAACCATTTTCCCGTGCACCCCGATTGACGGTATATCGCCAAGAGCTTTATGACTACGCCGAGTGCATTAATCTGGGCGTTCTGTTGAATGGCCAATCAACTGAGCTTGATAGCCGAGTGCAAACTACACTGGCAGACTTACTGGATCATTGGCAGAAATCTGATGGCTCTTTTAGATCAAGACAACTTTTGCTGGGTTGGGATAATGTTCCGATGCATCGCTGGGCGCAGTCACAGTTATTCAGAAGCCTTTGCTTTATGCTCTATTCAATGACCGAAGACGAGAAGACGGTATGAGCTTTCAGTCTCGTTTACCTGCATTTATGCAGCATTCTGACACTTAATCTCAGGACTTACTTAATATGTGCGGAATTTGCGGTCAATATAATTTTAAAGATCAACAGCCGGTAACTCCCGCCAAGATAAAAGAAATGGCAAGAACCCTCGTACACAGGGGGCCGGACGATGAGGGGTATTTCTTTTCCGGGCCACTTGGTTTGGGCTTCAGGCGTTTGTCCATTATCGATATTGAAGGTGGCCATCAACCCATGTCGGATCAAGAAGAATCTGTTTGGGTAGTCTTCAACGGTGAAATATACAACTTTCCCGAACTGCGCTTGGAATTGGAAAGGCTTGGCCACGTCTTTCGTACCAGGAGCGACACAGAAGTCATCGTACATGGTTACAAACAATGGGGTTCAAATGTCTTTAATCATCTCAATGGGATGTTCGGTCTTGCTATTTGGGATGAAAGCCACAAGAGACTCATTCTTTCCAGGGATGCCATGGGCATTAAGCTTGTGTACTACCGTATTGATTCCGGAACCGTTCTGTTTGGATCGGAACTTAGGTCGATACTTGCCGTGTTGCCGGAACGGCCTGAAGTAGACATGACAGCTCTGAATCTTTTTCTACGGTATCGATATACGCCGTCACCGCTTACACTCTATAAGGGGATTCAGAAGCTTGCGCCGGGTACGATGGCAATCTTCGAGGACGGAGCGTGCAGCGTGGAGCGGTGGTATCAAACCAAACCGAAGCATTTTTCGCCGACAAAATCGGATTCCGAAGCGAAAGAAGAGTTACTTGATATTTATAAGCACGCATTAAAACGACACCTCATCAGTGATGTGCCACTGGGTCTTCTTCTAAGTGGTGGCGTCGACTCCGGACTTTTACTTGGTTTAATGAGTCTTTATGGCGATGCCTGGCCTACCTATACTGTTGGTTATGGAAAATCAGCCTATAAGGATGACGAACTGTCCGAGGCGGCTGAGACAGCGAGGATATTTTCCGCCAAGAACATAGCGGTGGAACTCAGCAAGGAGACCTTTGAGCAATCGCTTACCAAGATCGTCTCCATTCTTGAGGAACCTGTCGCAGCATCATCTATCGTGCCCATGTATTTCGTCTGCGAGCGAGCGCGGCAGGATGTGAAAGTTGTTCTTATGGGGCAGGGGCCAGATGAGCTTTTTGGAGGCTATACTCGTCACCTTGGTGTTCATTATGGCAGCTATTGGAGAAGTGTTCCTGACAGCTTGAGAAAAGGCATAGAAGCTGGTATTGCCCATCTTCCGAGGAATGAGGCACTTAAAAGAGGTGTCTACTCGCTAGGCATCGAAAATAGAATGAAGCGATATCAACAGGTATTCTCTATCATGCCGGGCAACATCGTTGATGGCTTGTTCAGAGAGGGTTTACTTCCCGAAGGAGCGGGTGACAGTATCTGTGGCTTTTGGAAAGATTTGGAGCCGGAGATGGAGGGTACCGACGAACTTGGTGGCTTCCAAATCTTGGAAATGAGGTCGTCTTTGCCTGATGAACTGTTGATGTATGCCGATAAGCTTTCCATGGCACACGGTATTGAAGTGCGAGTGCCTTTTCTTGATAGAGAAATCGTTGAGTACGCAGAGAAACTTCCTGCCTCATTCAAGGTGAGGTACGGCCAGAGAAAATGGCTACACAGGAAGGTCAGCGAAGATTTTTTGCCTGAATCGATACTTAATAGAAAGAAGCGGGGGTTTGCCGTGAACGTTGTTGACAAGTGGTTCAATAACTCTCTGAGTAACAACTTGAATAGCCATCTCCTAGACAGTACCTCACTTATGTTTCAGTTCTTGAATCCGGAAGCCGTAGGCGATCTTCTTGAGGAACACCGTTCTGGCAGGTCTGACAACCATAAAATACTTTTCAGTCTGGTCGTTTTCGAGGAGTGGCTGCGCTCTAATCAATAGGTGAGCTTTCATGCCTTACTAAGTAATCGTTCAAAAGTCTTTTAACATTTCTTAACATGACAAAGTGCTTGCCGCAATCAGACTATATGAAGTTGACGGTATTTTATTTTGTTAAAAGACTTTTGCTCACCTATTTATATATAGTCTTTCAGATAAATAATTTCCAAGTTTTGTACTGAACTACTCTTATTTTAAGGGACTGAAGCTGGAAAATTTGGAGGTTTAATTTCTGAAAGTCTATAGGCTATTATTATAAGCAAACACAACAATAACTTTTAATGGGTAATGAACAGAGGCAAGGCTATGGAAATTGAATATGTGCTCATTACACCGGCACGCAACGAAGCGGATCTTATTGAGAAAACAATCCATTCAGTCATCGCGCAGACAGTGCTGCCAAAGCGCTGGGTGATCGTGAGCGATGGATCCACAGATGGTACAGACGAGATTGTAAGAAAGTACATGGAAGGCAGAGATTGGTTGGAACTGGTGAGGCTTCCAGAGCGACAGGAGCGTAACTTTGCTGCGAAAGTGCAGGCATTCAATGCAGGTTATGACCGTGTCAAGGATCTTTCATTCGAAGTAATTGGCTGCCTTGATGCGGATATTTCCTTCGGCGAAGACTTTTTTGCCTATCTCCTTGAGAAGTTCGAGGTGATGCCAAAATTGGGTGTCGCAGGGACGCATTACATAGAAGGCAGTTTTCATTCCTATACAGATAGCTATATTAATGTCCATCATGTCAATGGGCAGTGTCAGCTTTTTCGTAGAGCCTGTTTCGAGGATATAGGCGGATACATACCTATAAAAGGTGGTGGGATTGACTGGGTGGCGGTGACGACAGCTCGCATGAACGGCTGGACCACTTACTCCTTCTCAGATCGGACATTCTACCACCATAGAAAAATGGGAACAGCCGGAAGTAACGAGCTTATGTCCCGCTTCAATTATGGAAAAAAAGACTATTTCCTCGGTGGACATCCACTTTGGCAACTGTTTCGGGGTACATTTCAGATGGCTAAAAAACCCTATATTGTTGGAGGTTTGGGGCTACTACTTGGCTATTTTTGGTGCTGGGCGACTCGTTTTGAGAGGCCTGTCTCTGCAGAACTCATGATATTTCATCGAAAAGAACAGCTTTTAAGGCTTCGGCAGTTGGTTTTTGGTCGCTTCGCCGTTAGGTGATTTGATTCTGATTAATGTGTTCTTTTATGATGGGCAGGGAGGGAAACCTTCATACTCATTTCAGCTGATGAAACTGGAATATGCGGCTTTTTTAAATAGGCAATGCGACTGAACAAGATAGTTGATACCGTACACTTACCTATTGGCTTAGGAAAGATTGAAAGTGCATACCATTATGTCTTACATTGAGCGGGGTACATCATCAAAAATACAATTAATTTTCCATTAACAAACAAATAGTTATATTTAATTATATTTATTTCAATGAGTTATAAAATATCATTTAAAATCAAAGAATTGGGAAATATGTAGCATAAATAATTTAAAGCTCCCACTTTTCATCGGGTTTAATAGACCTACAACACGCAGCTCAGACATACC
>CAIQND010000623.1 GCA_903873045.1 uncultured Methylococcaceae bacterium
GCCATTGAGCCAAATTTATTGATTTCGTGCAAGTGTACGTTGTCTTTTACTGTCATCGTGCTGAACCGTTTTTTGTGTTGATATAGTTTACTATAATACTGGGTTATTCGTTATAAGTTGTTCTAACGAACGTTGTTTTTTATTTAAATTGATAAATATCCTAAAATATGAGCGCTAATCTGCCAATGCCGTTAAGTTAAGCGCCTCCAGGCAAGATAAACCGTTGGCTGAGCGGAGCCGAAGCCGACAAAATCGCTTCGATTCCGCTCAGCCATGCCTAACTTAATGGCATTATGGCATTGGCTAATCCACTGTTTTTTCAAGCGCCTGGATTTTTTCTTCCAGCAACTTAACTTTTTTTAATAACTCAGGCAATTTACTGAGTGCAATCTGCTCTTTATAAGCGGTTTTTTTGTCTTTTGCCGGACTGCCAAAAACCTGGGTACCCGCTTTTACATCACCCGCCACGCCAGACCTCGCCATTACCACAGCACCCTGTCCAATGGTTACATGATCAGCAACCCCTGAACTCCCCGCCAGAATGGCATAGTCTTCAATATTACAGGAGCCGGACACGCCGGTCAGACCGCACATAATCACATTTTTACCCACTTTGTTATTGTGGCCAATCTGTACCAGATTATCTATTTTAGTGCCTGCACCTATCAGGGTACTGCCCAACGCGCCTCGGTCAATGCAGGTATTGGCACCAATTTCAACATTATCATCAATAACCACATTACCGACCTGGGGCACCTTAACATGGACATTATTTCTAAATTTATAGCCAAAGCCATCAGCACCGATAATAGACCCTGAGTGGATAATGACATTATTTCCCAGCACCACGTCATCGTAAATGACGGCATAAGGATAAATCTTACAATTTTCTCCTATTTTTACATTTTTCCCCACATAAGCGCCGACTAATAGTGTACTGTTATCGCCTATTATCGCGTTTTCGCCAATCACGGCATAAGGTCCGATATAGACACCCCGACCCAAGGTTACATTATTTTCAAGCACGGCTTGAGGCGCAACTTGTGGACTGTAAACCCTGACAGGATGCAGCAACTCGACTGCCTTGATAAAACTGATTTCCGGATCAGCACAAACCAGTAAAGTCATACTGTCCGGCAGGTCATCAACAGCAAAACCTTCGGCAATAAAGCAGGCCGTAGCGGTTGAGTCTTTGATATGCCGGGCATAGCGACTGCTGGTCAACTGGGTAACCTGCCCTGCTTGCGCTGACTTAATATCGGCTGCGGAATAAATAGTTGTTGCTAAATCGCCCCCTACTATTCGGGCATCACAAAAATCGGCAAGCTCTTTTAAGGTAATCGGCATTATTATCTCTGTGGTTGTCTTGTATGATGTTGTAGTGTATCAAAATCGGCTGTGCATTTTTAAAAACCTTGAAGACACACCGTTTTACCGTCATTCATTGCGCTGCCAGCGTCCTGATTTACCGCCTTCTTTTTCCAACAATTGCACAGACTGGATAACCATGCCACGATCTACGCCTTTACACATATCATAAATAGTCAGCAAGGTAATTTGAGTAGCGCACAAGGCTTCAATTTCTACGCCGGTCTGACCGTTGGTTTTTACTGTAGTTTGGCAACGGATACGGTTTTTTTCAGGTTCAGCACTCAGGTTAATTTCTACATGCGTAATGGGCAACGGATGACAAAGCGGAATTAAATCTGCGGTTTTTTTGCTGGCCATAATGCCGGCAATTCTCGCTATCGCCAGTACATCGCCTTTTTTATGCTCACCGCCAAGAATCATCTGGAGTGTTTCCGGATGCATCTCAATGTAGCCTTCGGTCACTGCCGACCGCTGAGTGATCGCTTTTGCGCCGACATCGACCATGTGAGCTTCGCCAGCCTGATTAAAGTGCGGTGTGTAATTCATGTGTGTAAAATAATGATTAAAAGTGTTTATAGCAATGCATTTAAGTTAAACGCCTCTTGGCAAGATAACCCGTTGACTGAGCGGAGCCGAAGCCAGCAAAATCGCTTCGGCTCCGCTCAGCGAACAGCTTAACTTAATGACATTGGTGTTTATAGTGTTTTATTATCTATTGTTTTATTAGCCTCGTGAATCATTATGTCAATTAAAGTACGATATTTCGCCAGCTTAAAAGAAAGACTGGGACGCTCGGAAGACGATTTAACCTTTACCGGTTTAATAACCGTCCATGAGGTTTGGAACCAAACCAACCTTGATAAGCCCTTGCCTCCCAACACCTTGGCGGCGGTTAACATGGACTATGTGGCATTGGACAGCCTTGTTTTGGATGGCGATATCGTCGCTTTTTTCCCCCCGGTTACCGGCGGCTAAGATGACCATAAAAATCACTGCCGAGGCATTTGATCCGTATCAGGAAATTCAGGCTTATCAGCAGGCAAAAACCGATAAGTGTGGCGCTATTGGGGCGACCAGTATTTTTATAGGCACCATGCGTGACTTCAATGACGGTGATACCGTTAAAGGCATGACCCTGGAATATTATCCCGGCATGACTGAAAAACAGTTGGAATTATGTATTATTGAAGCGCAACAACACTGGCAAATTATTGATAGCCTGGTTATTCATCGAGTGGGCGATATTTTGCCTGCCGACTCTATCGTGCTGGTTGCCGTGTGGTCGTCTCATCGTGGCGATGCATTTGATGCCAGTCGATACATTATGGAAGCCTTAAAATCAAAAGTACCTTTTTGGAAAAAAGAGCTTTTAGTCACCGAAAATGAACGCTGGGTGACCCATAATACCAATGGCTATCAAGCGGGTTAAGCATCTGGCAGGAACACTTCGTTAAGGAATGCACATGAAATAATTTAGGCATCTTGCTCCTTGGTAGGGTGCGCATCGCGCACCACAACCATGCCAGAGTAGAAACCCAATAGGCACCCGATAGAAAACAATAATAGATTTTGATGCAAATAAAACCGTTCAGTGGATGCAATTTTAGGTGCGCGATGCGCACCCTACTATTGAAGCTGGAAAAATAAATTGGATAACCTGATAACCAAACGCATGAAAAAGGTAATCATTCACACCCCGGCTAATTTTTTTCATTACTCATGACTATATGTTATTATTTGAGCTAAAAACAACCCCTTAAAATATGGCACTCAGCGATCACGATTTACGACAACTTGACGGAGAAGTGATTGAC